>CAZWFH010000310.1:0-2340 GCA_964632105.1 uncultured Atribacterota bacterium | reverse complement strand
TTGTTTGAGCTTTTTCTTGAAGACTTAATTCAAAGTCATTAATATTCCCCAAATCTGCCTCCTCTTTTGTATCTAAACTACGACTTTAAAACGCTGGTGTAACACAACCGGATAAAATAGTTGTGCTTAAGAGCCCTAATTGTGTATCTTAATTCGTTAGTTAGTTACATAGTTAATGAATTATTAGCATTTAACTGATTAGTTAATTTCTCTTGCTTTTTGCATTCGAAACTAACGACTATTAAACGACTAATTTATCTTCTTTTACTTTTTTTATATTTTTTGGTTTTTGTCTTGCGTCCAGAAGAAGTTTCCCCGTATGCTCCCTCATAACCCGGGATCCAGGGTTCTTCTCTAAGAGCCACCGGTTTTTCCGGTTTTTTGTCAGTTAGTTTCTCTTTTTTACCCGAAACAATTTCTTTTGGGATTTCAGCTATTACAGGTGCTTTCTTGTTAATCAGATACTGCTGCCCAATCCCTAAAAGGGTAGAGGTAAACCAGTACAGGGTCAAACCGGAAGGTAAGCTAAAACTCATAAATCCAATCAATAAGGGCATCATAATGGTCATCATCTTCTGGGTCTGTTGGGTAGAACCTCCGTCTTTACCTGTGGTGCCGTCAGTGGAGGTCATCTTTTGCTGAATATACATTGAACCTGCTACCAAAAAGGGTAATATACCGACATATTGCATGTTAAAAATACCGCTCGGCAACATAGTGTTGGGATCTATCTTGCCTAAAGGAATTAATCGCTCAGCAGCAGCTAATCCGCCAATCATTTTTCCTGTTAGAAGGCCGGCATTTATTTCTGGTACTTTGTCAGCAATCCACAAAAATCCACCGTTTATTATTTTGGTGTTAGGAATATGATATTCAAACACTCTTAAGGCCTGGAAGAGCAGGATTAATATGGGCATTTGAATTAACAAAGGCAAGCACCCGCTCATGGGATTGACTTTATGTTCCTTGTACAAAGCCATTAACTCTTTGTTTAATCTTTCCTTGTCGTTCTTATATTTCTCCTGTACCGCCTTCATTAAAGGCTGGATTTTCTGCATCTCCCTCATGGAAACCATCTGTTTCTGCATTAAAGGATACAAGATTAACCTAATAAGAATAGTTAGTAATATAATAGCAACTCCATAATTGTTGGTAAAACCATAGAGCACCGTTAACAGTTTAGTGACTAGCGCAATTAAAGAACTCCACATATTTTCTCCTTTATCTTTTTGTTTTTTGTTTTTCTTTCTATTGCTTTTATTTTATTTATATTATCGTATTATTCTTTATTTTTATTTTTTATGTGCACAAACCCCCGAAGAGTCGGGAAGGGGATCATAGCCTCCCGGATTAAAGGGGTGACAACGCAATATTCTCCCCGCAGAAAGCCATAACCCTTTTAAAAGGCCGTATCTTTTTAGAGCCTGTGCGGTATATTCGGAACAGGTAGGATAAAACCTACAGGTAGCAGGCTTTAAAGGGGATATATATTTTTGATAAAAACTTATTAGTAAAATAATTATTTTATTCATAAAGTCTCTAATGAAATTCTATTGCTTTTTCTTTTATTTAAGAAAGAGCATAGATTTTCTATATCTTAGTTTAAATCTCCTGTTTGCGTCTGCTTTTTGGTAAAAACAATTTCCCTTTAGAAAAAAGGCTTTCCAAATCATAACATATCTCAAAATAGTTTGCTTCCCTAATATGATTTTTAGCCAGTACAATTATATCATATCCTGGAAGCAATTTCTTGTTTAGCAGTCGGCTTGCTTCTTTCAGCCGTCTTTTTATCTTATTTCTAACTACTGCCTTTCCTGTCTCTTTTTTTACTATTATCCCCAGTCGGTTAAAATCATAATCGTTTTTTAAAATAAATATTATTAGGTTCTTGCCTTCAATTCTTCTGCCTTCCGAAAAACCCTTCTTAAATTCACTGGTTTTTGACAATTTTCTCTTTATCAAAATTCCTCATCTGTTTATAAAATTAATTATCCGGATACCGTAAGGCGTTTGCGTCCTTTTAAACGCCTTCTCTTTAATACCAAACGGCCGGCTTTAGTGCTCATTCTTTGGCGAAATCCATGTACTTTCAGTTTTTTTCTGGTGTTTGGTTGATAAGTCCGCTTCATTTAACTGGCTCTCTCCTTCTTTATTAAAATGTAGAATCTAAAATTCAATGAAAATTATATCTTTAATACCCTCTAAATGTCAAGCTTATGGGGAAAGTATCTAGTATATAGTATCGGGTGTCGAGTTAAGAAAGAGAAAAAGATATAAATATGGAGAAATATTTTTGCTTAATAAAAATATTTTTGCTATTATAAGTACAAAATAAATTGC
>CAZWFH010000309.1:0-2341 GCA_964632105.1 uncultured Atribacterota bacterium | reverse complement strand
AGAGAAGTTTAGAAAATGGGGTTTCGATATCACACCCCATCGGCGACTTATTAAGAATGGTTTTGAGCTCTCCGATGGAACGCGAATTGATGTGGATTCTGCTTTTAAGAAAGAAGAACATCTCTTTAGAATTGCCATTGTCTGCGCGATGTGGTTGACCGGGTTTGATGTACCGAGTTTGGCAAACCTTTATTTGGACAAACCGCTCAAAGCCCATACGCTGATGCAGGCGATTGCCCGCGCCAACCGAGTCAACGGCGATAAAAACAATGGTCTGATTATCGATTATTGCGGTATCCTCAAGAATTTACGCAAAGCACTCGCTACCTTTACCGGTACAGGCGATACCGGCAGAACAGGCGGCCTGGGGCCGGGTGAATTAGATCCAACCAGAACTAAAGAAGAATTACTTGAAGAGTTAAAACAAACGATTGACTTGGTAAGTGATTTCTTGAGTGAGCGAAAAGCGCCGCTTGATATAATCATCAATACCAGCGGATTTGAGAGAAATAAGGCTATTGTAGCGGCCAAAGAAGCGGTGAACGAAAATGATGAAACCAGAAAGAAATTTGAGGTCATGTGCCGTGAGGTATTTATTAAATTCAAGGCGTGTCTCACGATTCCCGGAGTGAATGCTTATCATAACCAATACAACGCGATAAATATCATCTACAAAAGCTTGCAAAAAGACATTGAACGAGCAGATATCAGCGATATCATTAAAATGCTGCATAAAATTATTGATGAGTCGATTACCGTGAAGCAGGGCAAAGGAAAAGAACCCAACAAGCCGTATGATATTAGTAAAATTGACTTTAAAAAGCTGCACGCGGAATTTGTACACGACTTTAAGAAATCGAAAGAGAAAAATACCATCGTGCAAAGTCTTAAAAGCGTGATTGAGAAAAAACTGGAACAGCTCATCCAAAGAAATCCTCTCCGAACTAATTTTCAAGAACATTATGAAAAGATAATTGATGAGTACAATAACGAAAAAGATCGTCAAAATATTGAAGCCACCTTTGAAGCATTATTAAAATTTGTGCAAGAGTTGGATGAGGAAGAAAGCCGAGCTGTGCGAGAGGGGCTGGATGAGGAGACACTGGCTATTTATGACCTTTTAGTAAAACCAGATTTAAAACCCCAGGAAATCCAAAAGATAAAGAAGGTAGCCCAAGGACTGCTAAAAACACTGAAAGGAAAGTTAAAAGATATGTATAAGTTCCAAGACAAAGAGCCAACACGAGATGCCGTAAAAGTTTTAATTAGAAATTTCTTATGGGACGAAAAAACCGGATTGCCTGTAGAGAATTACTCTCAAAATGATGTATATAAAAAAGCCGAAGCTGTTTTTTATCATGTATTTCGTGCATACCCGACGGTGCCATCGCCATACTATGCTTCGGTGGCAAGTTAGGGAGTGGTATAGGGGAGCACATCCCATTTTTTTCTAATTAATATTTAACTTTTTAAATTAGATAAATAAAGGAAGTTCCCTGACGGGAATGTCATAGGGACGGTTCTATTGACAATCTAAAAAAAGCGCATAAATAAGAATTTATTACCCTCCGGAACCCTTTGTTTACAAGGGTTTTAGACCCTCTTCAGGAGTGCCCTTTTAACGCACGTAGAGTGCCTTTAAACGGGCCTCAATTTTCGAAAAATTGGCAATTACGACGTTTTTTTTAGCCTTTTTTGACCTCCCCGAAAATCTGTAACCCTTACAGGAAGCCACTTTCAGGTTTTGAGGGAGGTGAAAATAGGCCAAAAAACACCTATTTTCCGAGGGTAAAACCATAGGTTTAGGCAAAAAAAGCGCTTACAATCAAAAATACGAAGCCTACCCTTGAGCCCTTATTATACAAGGCTTTCCTGAGCACGATAGGAGGCGGTTTTGTGATTAAAAAGGAGAAAAATAGAGGAATATGAAAGTTTATTTAGCTAAGTAAAGTATATATAGAATTAGAGGATTATCAGTTTTTATAGGAAAAAATAGTAAGACTCTAAAACGTAGAAAACATAAGGGTTTTTGCGTTTTTTTGTTATATGAGATGGTGGTTGTGATTCTAAAATAGGGAGAAAATAAGGCAAAAAAGGACTAAAAGTGGGATTTTTAGGAAGCTGAAATCCTTGCAATATAAGGGTTTTAGCGAAATATTGTCGTAGCGGCATTTCTTGAAGGGGGTTAAGGTGATTGGTCATATTTTTAAAATAGGCGCTTAAAAGGGCTTAGAATAGCTTATTTTCGATGTAGGCGGAAAGCCTTATTTTATAAAGGTTTGAGTAAGGTTAAATTTGAAAGTATTATAAAAAAGAAGGATTTTAAGAGTTTTGTAGAATA
>CAZWFH010000308.1:0-2346 GCA_964632105.1 uncultured Atribacterota bacterium | reverse complement strand
TATTTTTTGT
Source organism: uncultured Atribacterota bacterium (assembly GCA_964632105.1). Classification (GTDB taxonomy): domain Bacteria; phylum Atribacterota; class Phoenicimicrobiia; order Phoenicimicrobiales; family Phoenicimicrobiaceae; genus Sediminicultor. Next base: position 2,336 of record CAZWFH010000308.1, on the reverse strand, counting down.
ATTATATTTTTATCAATTAATTTTTTCTTTTGCATATTTTTACCTATAATTTTATCTCTACTTATCCATTTATTCCATTTCTCATATAGTTTCACGAGGTTGAATCACTCCTTTTTCTGGTTCCGTAAATCTTCCTTTTCGTAAGCGCGAATAATCTCTTGAACTAATCTGTGTCTCACCACGTCCCGATCATTAAGATATACAAATTCGATACCTTTTATCTTTTTAAGTATCTTTGCCACTCTTGTTAATCCGGAATGTTCTTTCTGTGGCAAATCTATCTGGGTAATATCTCCATTAATTATAACTTTAGATCCAAAACCAAAGCGGGTTAAAAACATCTTCATCTGGCCTAAAGTAGTATTTTGAGCATCATCTAAGATGATAAAAGAATCATTTAAGGTTCTTCCCCTCATATAGGCTAAAGGAGCAATCTCTATTACTCCTCTCTCCATATACTTTTGGAATTTTTCAGAAGGCATCATCTCATACATTGCGTCATATAGGGGCCTAAAATATGGGTCTATCTTTTCCAATAAATCTCCGGGTAAATAACCTAAACTTTCCCCGGCTTCTACCGCTGGTCTAACCAAAATTATTCTATCTACTTCCTTATTCTTTAGAGCAGACAGAGCAATGGCTACTGCTAAGTAAGTCTTTCCCGTCCCAGCAGGTCCGATAGCAAAGACAATATCATTCTTTCTAACTGCTTCTATATATTTCTGTTGACCCAAGGTCTTTGGTCTAATCTCTTTATCTTTTTTAAAAACGCGAATCACGTCTTTGTATAATAATTTCCAATCTACAGGCTGGTTATTCTCAGACATTTCAACATGGTATTTTACCTGTGTCATAGTAAGCGGATGCCCTTTCCTGATTATGGAGAGAAGTTCTTCGATTATTTTTACAGCCTTATCTATTTCACTCTTTTTCCCTGAAACAACTAACTTGCTGTCATTTTGTGTTGATATTCTTATGGAAAAATGCTGGTTGATAAATTTAATATTTTTATCATATTGTCCAAAAAGTTCTCTTAGCTCATCTTTATTATTAATTAATATACTTTTACTTATATTTTTATTTTTTTCTATTATATTTTCCTGCTTTCGTAAAATAAGGTCTTAGAGCTCTGGGTGGAGCAATTATCTCTGATAATATTATTCCGTTAACCAGAATATTATCAGATAAATATATTTCCAATCCACTTTCCCGACCAGATGAAATTTCTTCTCTATCTTCTACTTCCAACTTTTCAGCTAAAATTTCTTTCTCTTTATCCTTATCTTTGTCCTTATAAAATTCTTTAACCTCGTCATCTATAATAATTTTATCCCTTTTTTCTATATTATCAACTTGTCTTATATTAGTCTTCTCCTCAGGCGAAGCTGCTTCTTTCTGAATTTCAGAAAAAATAGAGATAGCCTTATCTTCTTCTTTCCGTATTAAGCTATAAGATCTTCTTTTCTTATTTCCTATCCTGCTTAACAAACTTATTATAATATAGAAAATAAATATATATAAAACTAATGACATTGTTTATTCTATCCTCTTTAAATGAAATAATATTATCTTACTTATTTCCTTTCTTCTTTGAGGTTTCAGAAATACTATCCCGCATGGAAGTATCAGCTGCAATATTCTTTAAATTATAATAATCCATTACTCCTAATTTACCTTTTCTTAGAGCTTCTGCCATTGCTTTGGGAACTTCTGCTTCTGCTTCTACCACCTTTGCTCTCATTTCCTGAACTCTGGCCTTCATTTCCTGCTCCTGAGCTACTGCTAACGCCCTTCTCTGTTCAGCCCTGGCCTGAGCGATCTTCTTATCAGCTTCTGCCTGATCAGTCTGCAACATTGCACCAATATTTTTACCTACATCAACATCAGCAATATCGATAGATAATATCTCAAAAGCAGTCCCGGCATCTAAACCTTTTTTTAAGACAGTCTTGGAAATATTATCCGGGTTTTCTAAAACATTTTTATGAGTCTCTGACGAACCGATAGTGGTAACAATTCCTTCTCCTACTCTGGCTATAATTGTTTCCTCACCGGCTCCTCCCACCAGGCGTTCAATATTTGCTCTTACAGTTACCCTGGCGGTAGCCATAACCTGAATACCATTTTTAGCTACAGCTGCTACTATCGGAGTTTTTATTACTTTTGGATTTACACTCATCTGTACTGCTTCTAAGACATTTCTACCAGCTAAATCAATAGCAGTTGCTTTTTCAAATGTTAAATTAAGGCCGGCTCTCTCAGCAGCAATCAAGGAATCTACTACTCGGTCAACATCTCCCCCAGCCAGGAAATGTGCTTCTAATTTATCAATGGAA
>CAZWFH010000307.1:0-2347 GCA_964632105.1 uncultured Atribacterota bacterium | reverse complement strand
AAATCAAAAAAAAGACAGTAATGCTGTAAAAAAAGAAAAGAAATATTCTCCTCAAAGAGATTCAACGCAAGGAATTGATGTTAAAAATGAAAAGATAAAGGTAGCACCCATTGCCCGCAAATTAGCTTTAGAAAATGGAATAGATTTGTCCTTAATAAATGGTACCGGACCAGGAGGAGCTATTAGCAGAAAAGATGTAGAAAGATTTCTTTCCAAAAAAAGAGGATACAAAAATTCCACTATTAAAAAAGTTTATCAATTAACTAAAGTGCAAAAGCTAAGTGCCGAAAGGCTTACTGATAGTTATAAAAATATTCCTCAATTTACCCTTTGCAGGAAGATTGGTATTGGTTCACTTATCAAAAAAAGAAAACAGTTAAATACTCAATTCAATCAACATCTTTCTTTAATTGATTTCGTTATTGAAGCCCTCATTCCTACCTTTAAGAAGTTCCCCGAATTTAATGCAATTATCGATCAAGAAGGGTATAATTTTATCAAAGAGATTAATATCAATTTAGCTGTAGCGACAGAGAGAGGATTGATGGTTCCGGTACTTAAAGATTTAGAAGGAAAAGATATCTCTGAGATAGCAGAGTTAAGAAGAGAGATTACCGGTAAAGCCTTAGAAGGAAAATTGCAACCTGAAGACTTTGAGCAAGGGACATTCACAATTACTAATTTAGGTTTACAGGGCATAGAATATTTTACACCTATCATAAATCCTCCACAGGTTGCTATCCTTGGTATAGGTAAGTCAGAAGGGACATCTCTTCCGATAAGTATTTCGATGGATCACAGGATAATAGACGGATCTAAGGGGGCTGATTTTCTAGAATTTTTATCCAATCAATTAGCCATTGATGCAGAAGGAGGTGATTAAATAAATTGATTGAAACTTTTGTCTATAAGGAGAGAATATTAAAATGAAAAAAAATGGAGGTTTATTATGAAGAAATTAATTATTTTAGGTTTACTCATCTTAGGTATACTATCTTTAGGATTATTTGCTTCAGCTTCTGAGGGTGTGACGGAAATAGCTCTTATTGTTAAATCAGTAAATTCTGAGTTTTGGCAATCAATGCTTGATGGAGGGGAACAATATGACAAAGAAAATGAAAATGTTAATGTTACCCCTTACGGCCCAGAATCTGAAACAGACATAGAAGGAGCTATTACAATTTTGGAGAATGTTGTAACTAGTGCTCCTGATGCAATCGTTGTTGCATCACAGTCAGGAGAGGGTGCTATACCGGCTGTAAAGGATGCCATGAGTCAAGGGATCCCCGTGATAACCACTGATACTATTATCCCGACTGAGGTAATAAGTCACTTAGCAACAGATAATGTTGCCGGAGGAAAAACTGCTGCGGATGCAATGGTTAAGGCCCTTGAAGAGAATGGTATTGAAAAATCAGGAACTGTAGTTATTATGCATGTGGTGGTTTGCGATACGGATACACAGAGAGGTGAAGGTTTTCATAAGCGTATGACTGAAATTGCTCCGAATATTAAAATAGTACATTCTCGTTATACTGATGATGAAGTAGCCCAGGCAATGACAGCTACAGAAGACTATATTACTACCTATGATGATCTTATCGGGATATTCGGAATTGATTACAATATTGGAGAGGGAATAGCTTTGGCTATAGAACAAGCAGGCCTTCAGAATTCTGTTATGGTAGTGGCTTTTGACGATTCACAGGCTGAAATCGAAGCATTGAAAAAAGGCGTTATTAAAGCTCTAATTGTTCAAGATCCTTACATGATGGGATATAAAGGGTGTGAATTCGCAGTTCGTGCTTTAAAAGGCGAAGAAATACCTAAACATGTAGACACTGGTGTTAAAGTACTGAAGAAGGAAGATGTAGAGAAATAAAATATAGGTTATAATAGTGTGTAAAAAATGTTGTAGCATTATTATATCCAATAGGTTTACGGGCAATATTATTAATGAATATTGCCCGTAAAAAAAATTGGGGTTGTTTAATATACATAGTCAGTATACTATAGGAAATTAATTATAACCAAATGGAGATGTATGATTATTGAGTTAAAAATAATAGTCATTTAATTTTTATAGTATTACCTATTATTAATAGGAGTGAGATAAAAGTAACCTATGAAAAATTTTGTTAACCCTACTATTTCCCCTGACAAAGCTGGAGGAACCAAATGGTTTCAGAGCGTAAAGAAATAATTAGAATGGAAAGAATTTCTAAACAATTCCCTGGTGTAACCGCACTTGATGGAGTAAATTTTCAAATTTATAAAGGACAAATTCATGGCATTGTAGGTGAGAATGGTGCAGGTAAGTCCACATTAATTAAAATACTTACTGGAG
>CAZWFH010000306.1:0-2359 GCA_964632105.1 uncultured Atribacterota bacterium | reverse complement strand
AAGAAGGAAAAGAAAAAGAAGCAGAATATGCTGATAGATTAGCTTTATTAAAAGAAGGTAAGGGTATAATAGAGGCTAAATTAGCCGAGGCAATAAAAAAGAATATACCAGATTATTATGAGGTAAAGAAGGGGGACTCACTCTGGAACATTGCTGAAAGATTTTATAATGCAGGCGAGAAATGGATAAGAATTTTTGAGGCGAACACAGATATAATAAATAATCCTGATATGATTTATCCCTATCAAAGGTTTACAATTCCTAAAGAATAAAATCGTATTTTGTATCTCGTGTATCGTATCTCGCGTTATAATGGATAGAATATAGCGGTTAGAAAAAAATAGGAGCGTATTGCAACACGCTCCTATTTTTCATCCACATATCCTGTCTATCTCTTCTTTATATTTATTATGCATCTCAAATCTCTTCATCTTTAAGGTTTCAGTCATTTCCCCGGCTTCTACAGTAAACTCATGGGGTAGCAAAGCTATCCCCATTACTGTTTCATAAGGCATAAATCCGTGTTCTTTGGAGATTAATTTTTTTTGTTCTTTTTGGTATAAAGCGATTATTTCGGGCTTCTTTATTAATTCTTCAGTATTTTCATATTTAATGTTTTCTCTTTCCGCATATTCCGTTAAAGTATCGAAGTCAGGAATAATTAATGCTCCCAGACGAGGTTTATCCTGGCCGACTATGATTACCATATTGATATATTCACTCTCTTTTAGTTTATCTTCCAAAGTAAGAGGTTCAACGTTTTCTCCTCCCCTTAAGACTATGGAGTCTTTTATTCTCCCTACTAATTGGATATATTTTCCATTATACGTCTTTTTACCTAAATCTCCAGTATTAAACCAGCCATCTTTAATCACTTCTTTAGTCTTTTCTTCATTTTTATAATAACCTTTCATTACCATAGGACCTTTAACCAACACAATACCTACTTTGCCATTTGGTAATTCTTTATTATAATCATCTTTATCCACTATCTTTATTTCAACTTCTGGAAGAGCTGGGCCTATTGTAGATAAAGCCCAATATTTCGGATTTCTTGCTGTTAGAACTGGAGAGGTTTCAGTTAGCCCATATCCCTCACAGACCATAATTCCAACTGTAGCAAAGAATATATCTATATTTTCAAGAAGCGCTCCTCCACCACTAATGGCAAATCTTAATTCTCCCCCGGTTATCTTTCTAATTTTTTTAAAGACTATCTTATCGGCAAGCCTATATTTCCAACCTAAAGCCTTTACCATTTTTTTAGCTTGGGTTATTTCTTCAGGGGTATATTCAGCTCGATCAAATAAGGGTATAGTATTATTCAAAATCCCTTCTGCCTTTTTATATTTTTCTCCCATACTAATAGCCCAATTAAATATAGCTTTCTGAATCTTACTTCCTTTTTTTACATTATCCATGATTCCTTTATAAACACTTTCCCATATTCGAGGGACACTGACGATAACGGTTGGCTTTATAGTAATTAAATCTGGTAGAAGAATCTGTTTAAAGGGTTTACTGTAAGCAGTCAAAGCGCCTACAGAAAAAACAAGATATTCCGCTGTTCGTTCAAGAATATGCCAGGAGGGCAAAACTGATAACCACCTGTCTTCTTGATTAAGTTCTTGTGTCGGGGGGAGAACTCTTAAATTATGCATAAAATTAGAATTAATAAGCATAACTCCTTTGGGATCAGCGGTAGTTCCCGAGGTATAAATTATAGTTGCCAGGTCATCGGGAAGAGCAGTTTTAGATATCTCTGAAAACCTGGTATCTCCTTTAGCTAATAAATCCTCACCGATTTGGTTTATTTTATTAAAAGAAAAGATTGCCGGAGAATGTATTTCGTTATAATTTTTTTCTATAACTATAATTCTTTTTAATAAGCTGTTTTGGATGAAATCGGCACCATTTTTAGATTTTGTAAATTTTATAATCTCATTTATATTATCCTCTAAATATTTTTTTAAAAAGGTTTTAGCTTTTTCTGATAGGAAAAATACTTTGCGTTGATTTTTTATCATATAATGGATGGCAGCAAGGAATTTTTTGCTTATTTTTTCTCCCTCTTTAAATTGAATCGGGTTAGTCCATTCCGGAGCATCTTCTTCATCTGAAAACAGTTTGATTTTATCTATTAAGATAATATTTTTTATTTTAGGAAGATCATTGGCCATACTATAAAATTCTGCAAACTGTTTTTCTTCTTCCAGGATAGTAGCTATAGAGTCTGAATGATCAAGCTTAAAGCGGATGTCGTGAAGTGAGCTGGCTCCGCTACAGGGGACATCAACAGCACGCAAACCGATAATTGCCAAATCAGATATAATCCATTCAAAACGATTTTCACTTACCA
>CAZWFH010000305.1:0-2359 GCA_964632105.1 uncultured Atribacterota bacterium | reverse complement strand
GACACCCTGAAAGCGAAGTATACCTGGCCAATCCTGCCATTGCTGCCGCTTCTGCCATTTTAGGCAGAATAGCTAGTCCCGAGGAGGTGAAATAGAATGATAATTAAAGGTAAAGTTTGGAAATTTAAAGACAACATCGATACTGATGTAATTATCCCAGCCCGTTATCTTAATACCTCTGATCCCAAGGAATTAGCCCTGCATTGTATGGAAGACTACGATTCTGAATTTGTTAAAAAGATAAATCAGGGAGATATTATAGTGGCGGGTAGAAACTTTGGCTGTGGGAGTTCCCGTGAACATGCCCCTATTGCCCTAAAAGCCGCAGGAGTATCTTGTATTATCGCCAAATCTTTTGCCCGAATTTTTTTTAGAAATGCTATAAACATTGGTCTTCCTATTTTTGAATCCGAAGAAATTGCAGAGCAATCTTCTGAAGGTGATTTTTTAGAAGTAGATGCTATAAAAGGAATAATAAAAAATATTAACAAAGATAGAAATTACAAGCTAAATCCCTTACCGGCTTTTATTCAAAATATTATTTCCTTAGGTGGATTAAGAGAATATGTCAAGGAAGAAGTAAGAAGGAGGAACAGATAAAATGTATAATATAGCTTTAATTCCCGGTGATGGGATAGGACCGGAGATAATTAGAGAAGGCAAAAAGGTAATAGGGGCAGCCTCTTTCCGATATGGATTAGAAATTAAATGGAACGAATATCCCTTTGGTGCCGAACATTACTTAAAGACCGGGGAATTATTACCCGATAATGCCCTAAAAGAGATTGAAGATATGGATGCTATATACCTTGGGGCAATTGGTGACCCTCGAGTAAAGCCAGGGGTTCTAGAAAATGAGATATTATTAAAGACCAGATTTTATTTTGACCAATACATTAATTTGCGTCCCATTAGATTATATAAAGGAGTTCCCTGTCCTTTGAAAGATAAAAACCCGGAAGACATTAATTTTTATGTGGTTAGAGAAAATACCGAAGACTTCTACATAGGAATTGGGGGGAGATTTAAGGCGAAAACCCACCAAGACAATTTAGAAGTATTAAGAAAGCTGTATAAAACTAAAATTAAAGTAGATTTTAATTTAGAAAAAGAAGAAGAAATAGCCTATCAAATTGGTTTAATTAGTAAATCAGGAACCCAAAGGGTAATGAAATATGCATTTGAGTTAGCTAAAAAAAAGGATATGAAGAGAGTGACCTCAGTTGATAAAGCTAATGTTTTAACTAATATTTATGGACTATGGAGAGATATCTTTGAAGAAGTATCAAGTCAATATCCTGATATCGAGACAGAGTTTACCTTTGTAGATGCCATCACTATGTGGTTTGTTAGAAAACCGGAGTGGTTCAAAGTAGTAGTTACCCCTAATATGTTTGGTGATATTATTACCGATTTAGGAGCGATGATTCAAGGGGGTCTAGGTATAGCTGCCGGAGGCAATATAAATCCGGAGGGCATTTCAATGTTTGAACCAATTCATGGTTCTGCTCCCAAATATAAGGATAAATCTATTGCCAATCCTACTGCCACTATACTGGCTGGGGCAATGATGTTGGACTGTTTAGGAGAATCAAAAGCAGCTAAAGTCATTGAGGATGCAGTAGAAAAGGTCTTAATTGAAGGAGAAGTTAGATCCCGTGATTTAGGAGGAAATTCTTCTACTATCGAAGTGGGAGATGAGGTAGTGAAAAAATTAAAACTTTCCCTTTAACTACCTTATGTTAACTGCTAAAACGGTTTTTATATAACACAGACACGAATTAGTCGTTAGTTTTAATACAAGTTTTCAGTTATCGGTTTACAGTTTATTACAAGAGAGTATGATAATAGAACCTCTACGCACTTTGAGTTTTCTATAAACTGGCAACTTGTAACTTGGAATTTATAACTTATTAATCATTAATGTATTTTATTTACTAAATACTATTCACTATATACCAATTAATAGTACTTGACATATATGATATAATAATTATTAAAAATAATAAATAGTTAAAAGCAAAGCGTGGGAGAAGTAGCAGATTACAAAATTTTACAGAGAGTCGTTTACGGTGAGAAGCGACAAAAAGATTTTAAAGGATTTGCGAAATGGACCCACAAGCTTCAAACTGAAAGGATATAAATAGTCCGAGTAAGTTCTGACGGACTTTTCCACCGTGAAGAGGAAAAGTGTATCGGTGTATAATTAATTTATATTGCCCGTACTCTGCAGAGTAGGCTTTCATATTTTTTAAAGTGAAAATCCTATTAGAGTGGCACCACGGAATTAACCTTTCGTCTCTTAGAGATGAAAGGTTTTTTTATTTATATACCCGTACACTTTATCAAGAGGGGTCTA
>CAZWFH010000304.1:0-2361 GCA_964632105.1 uncultured Atribacterota bacterium | reverse complement strand
TTGGGGCCTACAGATACTATAACTACTTTAGTTTTTACCAATTCTTCTATTCGGTTAATATATGCCTTTAATTGTCGGGGAAAGTCTTCATATTTAGTTATCTGAGAAATATCTCCTTTCCACCCTTCCATCTCTTCATATACCGGGATACAGTTCTCTAAAATCTCTAAACTAACCGGAAACTCTTTTATTGTTTCTCCATTATATTTATAAGAAGTGCATATTTTGATCTTGTCAAAGTCAACTAGAACATCTATCTTGGTTAAAACCATGCTATCCATCCCGTTAATTCTGACTGCATAGTTTACTAATACCGCATCGAACCAACCACATCTTCGAGGCCTTCCGGTAGTTGCTCCAAATTCTCCCCCTTTTTGACGGGTATATTCTTCCAATCCCCCCTGCATTTCCGTAGGAAAAGGACCTCTTCCTACTCTCGTTGTATAGGCTTTGGTTATTCCCATAACCCTGTCTATCTTAGTAGGGCCTACACCTGTTCCAATGCAGGCACCGCCGGCTATTGGATTAGAGGAAGTTACATAAGGGAAAGTACCATGATCAATATCTAATAGAGTTCCCTGAGCACCTTCAAATAATATTTTTTTATCTTCATTAATAGCCTGATTCAGGTATAGGGAACCATCTATTATATATTTTTTTAACAATTGACCATATTCCATATGCTTTTTTAAAATATTTTTCTTTTCCTGATTAGATATTTTAAGTCCATATAATTTTTCAAAAATATCATTTTTTTCATTTAAATTACTCTCTAATTTTTTTGATAAAGATTTTCCATCTATCATATCAATCATTCTTATCCCGGTACGAGCAATTTTATCTACATAGGCTGGACCAATACCTCTTTTAGTTGTACCTATTTTATCTTTCCCTCTTTTCATTTCTTTTATCTCATCCAAGGTTTTATGATAAGGCAAGACAACATGTGCTTTAAAATCTATAAATAAATTATCGTCGATTTTTATGTTTTTTTTCTTTAAACTTTTTATTTCCTGCAATAAAGATTGTGGATCTACTACTACACCATTCCCGATAAGACATTTTACCCCTTCATGCAAGATACCGGAAGGTATAAGATGAAAGATATATTGTTCATCCCCCTTTACTACTGTATGACCGGCATTACAACCCCCCTGATATCTAACAATAATGTCTGCTCCCTCGGAAAGCAGATCAGTTATTTTACCTTTTCCTTCATCTCCCCATTGAGAGCCAACTACTACTAATGTAGACATTTGCTTTTAATTACCCATCCTTTCATAATTTTTAGATGTTTTTATTTATTCATTATTTGAGCTTCTTACCGTATCAAGCAAAAAGCTTAAAGCGAAAAACACAAAACCATAATTTAAAATTCAAAACTTTTCCCATATAGACATAGTGTTTGGTGTAGGAGTCGAATTTATTCAACCCGTTTTTTTGCGGGTTTAATGAATCAAACCCCTACTTTTATTTTTATACGATCGTTTATATAATTTAATTTTGTTTTCTTTTCTATATACTACATACTACATACTTCATACTAAATGCTAACTTGGCTCCCATATCCTGTTTTCTTCTTTCCTAACTATACGCTATACGCTAAACGCTACCCGCTATTTTCATTCCCATTCGATCGTTGCTGGTGGTTTTGAACTTACATCATAAACTACTCGATTAATACCTTTAACTTCATTAATAATTCTACTTGATATCTCACCTAATATTTTATATGGTATTTTAACCCAATTAGCGGTCATGCCATCATTGCTGGTTACAGTCCTTAAAGCAAGAACAAAATCATAGGTTCGAATATCTCCCATCACCCCTACAGTCTTTATCGGGAGAAGAATACCAAAAGACTGCCAGACTTTTTTATATAAACCATTCTTTTTTATTTCCTGCTTAATTACATCATCTGCTTCTCTTAAAATATCTAATTTTTCTTTATCAACTGAACCAATTATCCTTATAGATAATCCCGGCCCAGGGAAGGGTTGTCTCCAAATTACCTCTTCAGGAAATTTTAGCTCTTTCGCTACTTTTCTCACTTCATCCTTGAACAGATATTTTAAAGGTTCCAGAACTTTTAGTTCCATTTCTTCAGGCAATCCACCTACATTATGATGAGACTTAATTTTTGAAGAAGGACCTTTTAAAGAAATACTTTCTATCACATCGGGATAGAGAGTTCCCTGTAATAAATACTCTACCTTACCTATATCTTTAGCTTTCTCCTCAAATACTCGGATAAATTCCTCACCAACAATTTTTCTCTTTGTCTCGGGATCATTTACACCTTTTAGTCTCTTTAAAAATCTCTCAGAGGCATCAACATAGATTAAATCTATTTTAAAATTG
>CAZWFH010000303.1:0-2361 GCA_964632105.1 uncultured Atribacterota bacterium | reverse complement strand
ACTTTTAAACTTTAAATCGTAAAAAAAGGGTTCACTTTTAATTCTTAAATGACAATATAATAATTTAGCTTGACATCAAATACTGATGCTGTTAGAATATAAAAGTATTTTTATTTATAGGATGTTGATAAATTTAGATAAAGGAAGGAAAGATATGCCTACCATAAACCAATTAGTAAGAAAAGGTAGAAAAAAGATCTTTAAAAAATCTGATACGCCCTCTTTGCAGGGTAGCCCTTTAAAAAGAGGGGTATGTACTAGAGTTTGGACTATAACTCCTAAGAAACCTAATTCCGCCTTAAGAAAAGTCACTCGAGTAAGATTAACTAATAATATGGAGGTTACTGCATATATTCCAGGAATAGGGCATAATCTTCAAGAACATTCTATTGTGCTCTTAAGAGGTGGAAGGGTAAAAGATTTACCAGGAGTTAGATATCATATTGTCAGAGGAATTATGGATGCTACTGGAGTAGAAAATAGGATGCAAGGGCGTTCAAGATATGGTGCTAAAAGACCAAAGAAGACAAACAAGTAATAAATAAATCGTTAGTCGTTAGCGAATAGTATTTAGTTAACTAGTTATTCGGTTTACCAGTTAAATTAATTCTTGAGTTTTTAGTTTTTGGTTTATAATTTTTAGATAAATAAAACCGGATACTGGATTCTATTTCTTAACGATACACGAAATACGATATACGAAATACTAATTTATAAAGATAGAGGTGGTAAATAATGTCCAGGAGAAGAAGGGCAGTAAAGAGAATAAATACACCAGATTCTGTGTACCATGATAAAAATATAACACTTTTTATAAACAAGCTGATGTATGATGGCAAAAAAAGCAAAGCAGAAGCAATTTTTTATAGTGCTTTAGATATGGCTGCAAAAAAGACAAAAAAGGAGCCCTTGGAAGTATTTAATCAAGCTTTACAGAATGTTATGCCTGTATTAGAAGTGAAATCAAGGAGAGTTGGAGGAGCAAGTTATCAGATCCCGATTGAAGTAAGTCCGGATAGAAGAATAACTTTGGGGATGAGATGGATAATTAACTTTGCCAGGAAAAGAACAGGTAAACCGATGCATGAAAAATTATCCTTAGAGTTTACAGATGCAGCGAATGGTGTCGGAACAGCTGTAAAAAAGAAAGAAGATACTCATAAAATGGCTGAAGCAAATAAAGCATTTGCTCATTACAGGTGGTAAATAAAATAATAGCATAGCGTAGAGCGGGTAGCGTTTAGCGTATAGTTTTGAATTAATAAAAATGCTTGTTCTAATTAAATTAAAAACTTAAAGCTAAAAGCGAAAAATCATAATTTAAAACTCAAAACTTTTTCTCTCAATTTTTAATTTTGAGTTATAGTTTTGCATTTTGCGATTTTCATTTTTTGCTTTATTAGTTCAATAACTGTCAAGCTCTAAAATAATAAATATATTTGAAGAAATAATAAAAGGTTTTTTAAATTATGTCTACGAAATTTCCTTTAGATAAAATCAGAAATATTGGTATAATGGCTCATATCGACGCTGGAAAGACTACCGTTACCGAGAGGATACTTTACTATACGGGAAAAGTTCATAAGATGGGCGAGGTTCATGAGGGTTCTGCAACTATGGATTGGATGCCTCAAGAAAGAGAGAGGGGTATTACTATAACTTCTGCGGCAACCACTCTTTATTGGAAAGATAAACGTATTAATATTATTGATACGCCTGGGCACGTAGATTTTACCATGGAGGTTGAACGCTGTTTAAGGGTACTCGATGGTGCTGTCGCGGTATTCTGTGCAGTAGGAGGAGTTGAACCCCAGACAGAAACCGTTTGGCATCAGGCAGAAAGATATGGTGTTCCTCGTATTGCTTTTATTAATAAAATGGATAGGTCAGGAGCAGATTTCTATCATGTTACAAAAATGATTCAAGATAAACTGGCGACTAATCCAATTATTGTTCAATTACCCTGGGGGAATGAAGAAAATTTTAAAGGCATCATCGACTTAATAAAAATGAAAGCATATTCTTACATCATAGATGATTTAGGAGTAAATTATAAAGAAATTTCTATATCAAAGGATATGCAAGAATTAGCTAATGAATATCATCATAAAATGATAGAAGGTTTAGCTGAACTTGATGAAAAAATTATGGAGAAATATCTTGAAGGTGAAGAAATTAGCCCCAATGAAATAAAATTTGCAATTCGCAGATTAACTATTAAAAATGAGGTAGTTCCGGTTTTGTGTGGATCTGCTTTAAAGAATAAAGGTATTCAGTTGCTTTTAGATGCAATAGTTGATTATCTACCTTCTCCTTTAGATGTTCCGCCGGTCAAAGGCATAGATCCTCAGAACGAGAAGG
>CAZWFH010000302.1:0-2385 GCA_964632105.1 uncultured Atribacterota bacterium | reverse complement strand
TTGACCTTCCTATTACCCCGGAAAAAATATTAAAAGCCCTAAAGGAGAAGAGAAAGAACAAATAGAATAAATTCCTGTTTTTACCAGAATTACAAACGTGCACGATGAATCTTGCCCTCTGTAAACTCGCAGTACCACGGGGTTACTATGGTGAGTATGCTTATTTAAAAATTATGTAACTACTCAGCCTAATAATAAAAAATTATTAATAAAAAGAGGATTTTTAGAAATTATGTTGTATATTAGTTGTATATTATATGTGGAGGTAAATATTTTTAGAGAAATTATAATAGAAATGTCTAATATCAAGAGCTGACCCCTTATTGCTTACTGTTTTTATTGTAGCAGCACGGCGTGCCGTGCTAAGCATCAAAACCTCAATGGAAAGAACGGGGAAAGATTAATGAAAATCCAAATAAAATTGTTTATGATTATGTTAGCAATGTTTATAATAGCCAGCATAACTGGTATTTTATTTAGTGAAGAACTCTACACCAATATTATCAAACAACAAATTACCAGTAATCTAATCAATACTACCCAATCCAGAGCGAACCATATTGAAACATTATTAGGTGAATATAAGGGACTTACCAAAACGTTAGCGACCGATAGATTACCGAGGAATAGAAGTTCTCAGTGTACATACCTATATTCCAGAGATGGATTGGTATTTAATAGCACAAATAGATACCGAAGAAGCCTTTGCTCCGATTACTAAGTTGACCCAGATTATCCTTTTGATATTTGTTATCATTCTATTTATCAGTATATTTATCTCTATATTTGCATCAAGGAATATAACCAGACCACTTAGAAGATTACATAAGGTCACTGAAGAGATAATGAAAGGAAATTTAAATTATAAAGTTGGCACTTCCTCCCCTGATGAGGTGGGACAATTATCCCGAGCCTTTGATGAGATGACTGATAACCTGAAAAAATCAAGAGAAGAACTGGAAGGATACAGTAGAAATCTGGAGAAAAAAGCAGAAGAGAGGACCAGGGATTTAGAGTTAGATATAAGTAAAAGGGAAAAGGCAGAGCAAGCCTTACGTAAAAGTCGGCAAGAATTTGACAGTCTTTTTAGAAGCAGCCCTGAAGCCTTAGTCTATTTAGATGATAAGGGAATAATATTAGATGCAAATAATCGTTTTTCAAACTTTTTGGCTACACTCTAAAAGAAATTATAGGCAGGAATATTGATGATGGAATGATTCACCCCTCTGATAAAATAGAAGAAGGTAAAAAATTAAGTATAAAGGGATTAGAAGGTTATCTTAATTATGAAACCATTAGAAAGAAAAAAGAGGGAATCTTATTCCCTGTATCTATATCTACTACACCGCTGGTAATAGATGGACAAGCTAAAGGTGAAATAGGGACATATATCGATATTACCGGACGTAAGCAATTAGAAGAAAAATTGAAAAAGTTAGCTAATTTTGATTCACTGACTGGTAGTTGTAGCAGAAGGTATGGACTGAATCTTCTTAACCGACAGATTAAATTAGCTCGAAGAAGAAAAACTCCGGTATTATTAGCCTATACTGATATAGATAATTTTAAATATATCAATGATAACTTCGGTCATGAAGAAGGAGACAAGGTCCTAAAAAATGTAGTAAAATTATTAAAATCTACCTTAAGAGAAATCGATATCATCTGCCGAATGGGAGGAGATGAATTTTTACTAATCTTTCCAGATAGTTCCCTAAAGGATGCATCTCTAATTAAAGAAAGGATAAACAAGAATTTAACTAGATTAAACCACTACCTAAAGAAACCTTACAAGATAGATCTCAGTATCGGTCTCTCGGGGTATAATCCTGATATTCCTCTACCTATCGATGAATTAATCAGGATAGCCGATAAGAAGATGTATGAAGATAAAAAGAATAAGAAGCATAAGAATGAATAGTTATTCGAATGAAATAAGCATATTTTCAGATATAATATTTGGGAAATTTAATTAAATGATTTTAACCCAAAAAGTAAACAAAATGGTAATGTAGGGGCACGATGCATCGTGCCCACAGGAGAAATTAGGTAATAATATGGCGAGGGCACAATTCATTGTGCCCCTACAACATAATTATAACCAAAAAGTCATAATTTACTATAAAATTATCTGAAACGCACCATATATATAATCTGTTGAAAATATTTTTTGGCTTTTTGGGAAATAACCGTGATATAATATAAATAAAAATTTAGGTGAGGCAATTTTGGGCATCACAAAATTAGGTAATAAACAAAATAAGGCTAAAGAGAAAGCTTTAGAATATGAAAAACAGAATTATATTAAATATCTATTAGATTACTTACCAGATTTTCAAATAATCCTGGATGGTGAAGGAAAAATTATCAGAGTGAATCAGGCTT
>CAZWFH010000301.1:0-2406 GCA_964632105.1 uncultured Atribacterota bacterium | reverse complement strand
TCTGCTTATAGAGAGTTAAATTATAAGGTTTTTTATGGTGAAAAATTATCTATAAACGAGGTGATGAATGATTTAAAAATACTGCCTATGGTGTCGAAACATAAATTATTAGTAATAAAAGAAGCAGAAAAAATTAACAAAAATGATGAGACAAAATTAATAGATTATTTTAACCGGCTAAGTTTAAAAAACAATTTTTCAACTTTAATAATTATTTATAAAGAGAGCAGGCCAAAAAAAGAACTAATCACAGCAATTAAAAGGGTAGGGATAGCAGTTAATTTTAGCGTAACAGATAAAGCGAAATTAGCCTTATGGATAAAATCTAAATTCAGGCAGAGTAATAAAAAAATTACTCAGGAGGCTCTATTTTATTTACAATCTATAGTTGGTTCTGATTTAGGCCGTCTTTTTAATGAAATAGAAAAAATAGATATTTATACGAAAGACCAAAAAACAATAGAAAAAGAAGATGTTATGATAACGATTGGTGGTTCAGAGGCAGTTAATATATTTAAAGTATTAGATTCTATTGGAGATAAAGATATAAAAAATGCAATAGATGGTTTGGTAAAGTTAAATCAAGGCAACCTTCATCATTTATCCATATTTGCTATGATATACAGGCAAATAAAGCTTATACTTCAAACAAAATTATTACTTACAAAGGGATTTAATTTTAAAGAAGTAGAGAATAAATTAAAACTTCCTTACTTTGTTGTCGAAAAAATAATAAAACAGTCTAGAAAATATACTTTTAAGGAAATTTGTAAGTCTTATGAATTATTGAATATTGCTGACTTAGAATTTAAAGACAGCCAGAAGGAACCAAAGATTATTTTAGAAGAATTGGTTATGAATATTATAAATCAGAGATAGCGTGGAGCGTACAGCGTAGAGGAAAATAGCGGATAGCGTACAGCGTGGAGCGTATAGTTAAGAAAGAAGAAGACAAAATTCAGAAGTCAGAATAAATCCGTATCTCGTTAAGAACTAGTTAGTTAATAAATCAGAACAAGCCAGTTAACTAATTAAATGTAAAAATAATCAACTATCCAACAAATATAATTGTCAGTAGGTATGGCTTTGATTTATTAAACCTGTTTCAATTAGAATAGATTCGATACCGAAAAATCGTAAAATACATTATAGGCATTCTATTTGTTATACTCTACGCTAAACGCTGTACGCTATATAGGTTTTTAATTTATAATTACGATTTTGCTTCGGTAGTTTCTGGTTTTTTCACAGCTTTTGTTTTCTTTTTAACTACTGGTTTTTCTTTAGCTTTAACTGTTTTTATAGTATCTGTTTTTTTCTTAGAAACCACTGGTTTCTTAGTTACCGGTTTTTTAGCAACTTTTGCTGCCTTTACCTTTTTAGCTACTGGTTTCTCTTGAACCTTTGCTACTTTTTTAGGAACAGCAGGTGCAGACTTCTTGGCTGCTCCCGGTTTTAATAAAGTATTTAGTTTTTTGGTTAAGTTTGCTTTCTGGCGAGAAGCAGTATTTTTAGGCAAGATGCCTTTGTTAACAGATTTGTCTAAAATTGAAACAGCATCTTTAAAATATTTACTTATTTCTTCTTTGTTTTTTTCTGAAAGAGCAAGATCGAATTTTTTAATGCTGCTTTTTATTTTTGATTTATAAGATATATTTCTTAAATGACTTTTTTCAGAGGTTTTAACTCTTTTTATTGCTGACTTTATTTGGGGCATAATTATTTCCTTTCGATAATATTAATTTTACTTGGTAATTTTAACATTATTTTAATTTAAAATCAAGCATAAATCAGTATCGAGTATCGAGTATCGAGTTAAGAAAATAAAAGCCTAATCAGTATCGAGTATCGAGTAAAATCAGTATTGAGTATATAGTATCGAGTATCGAGTTAGGAAAATAAAAGCCTAATTAGTATCGAGCATCGCGTATATAGTATATAGTGAAGAAAGGAAAAGGAAAGAAATACAAGAAAAAATAACGGATAGGGGAACAGTATCGAGTATATAGTAAGGAAAAAAAAGAGAAAAAAGTAGGGGCGTATTGTATACGCCTTGATAGCGTGGGGCGGGTAAAATTAGTAGTTATCCAGTTAACCAGTTTGCCAGTAAATTGTGTAATGAGTAAAATGTAATAAGTAACCTGTTTTTACACATTCATAAATATAATCTCATTGCCCATTACTTATTACTTATTACTGTTTACTGTATTTTATACTCGATACTCAATACTGTCTTTTCTTAATACTTGTTTTTACTATATACTGGATACTCGATACTCGATACTGAAAAAGGGAGATTGATGGAAACAAAATATAAAATTGTTAAGTACGCAGGAATAGTAATAATTGCCACTATATTTTGTAGAATATTAGGTTTGGGCAGAGAAATAGTGATTTCCAATAGAT
>CAZWFH010000300.1:0-2406 GCA_964632105.1 uncultured Atribacterota bacterium | reverse complement strand
TTAAGTCCTTTAATTGTACTATTGCTTCTTCATATTTATTTTCTTTAAATAAACTTAAACCATTATAATATTTCGCTTCGGAAGCCAATTCAAATCCCGGAAAGAGAAACAATAAACTATTAAGTACTTCTTCTGCTTCTACATATTCCCCAGATCTTAAGTAAGCTTGGCCCAACAGGTAATATACTTCTTCTATCTCTTCCCCTTGATATTCGGAATATTTCTCCAAAAATTCCTGGTATACTTTGATTGTCTCCGGATAATTATTCCCCATAAAATAGGATTTGCCTAATCTATGTCTGGCTTGCAAGGCTAAATCACTATCGGGAAAATCATTTAATAACTTCGAAAGCCTCTTGGCCGCTTCCTCATATTCTTCTAACAAATAATAACACCACCCGCTGCCCCAAAGGGCATCATCGGTATACTCGTTTATCTCCGAATCGGTTACTACTCTCTCATACTCTACCTGAGCCAACTTATATTCCTTCTGCTGGAAATAACACTCAGCCAACAGATAACGGGCTTGGGGATAATCACTCTTTATATCCAGGGCTTTTTTTAGTTCTTCGACGGCCACAGTATAATCCTTTAAAGAATAAAATTCATAGCCTAATTTATAATGTTCTTCAGCATTTTCTTCCTCACCGTTGGACTTTAATTCGATCGCCTTTTTTCTTTCTTCGCGGTATTCGTCCATCTGATTAAGCTGATAATATGAGCGGGAAAGAAATTGACGGGCTTTTTCAAATTCAGGATTGTAATCTAATGACTTATTAAATTCTTCGATGGCTTTATCATATTCGCCTTTCAAATAATAATCATATCCAGCGTTAAAATGCTTTAAAGTCTCTCTCCCGTATTCTTTCTCTTCCAGGCAATTATTTAAAAAATGTTTGGCTGTATTATCAAAAGAATCTATCTTGATAACTTCTTCCCATTGAGAAATAGAATTATCCAAATCCCCTATCTGGTAATAGCTTAAGGCTAAATAGTAATGAGGTTCCTTAAAATTTGGATTTGCTAAAATAGATGATTTAAAATAACTTACTGCTTCTTCAAAATTGCCACTTTTATAAGATAGGTAGCCTCTTTCGTAATTTTCATAAGCTTCCCGGCCATATTTTTGGGACTGTTCGTTCTTTTTAATAAACCAGGAAATTTCTTTATTCTGTGGGTCTATTCTTAAAACTTCTTCGCATTCATCAAGAGAAAGACCTATCTCTCCCATATCATAATAAATCTGAACCAAATAGAGGTGAGTCTCCAATAAATCAGGATCATATTCTGTAGAAGAAATAAAATAGTCGATCGCCTGCTCATGCTCGCCTTTAGAATAAAAGGCATATCCTAATCTAAAATAAGCCTGAGAAGCTTTTTTATAAATATTTTTACTTTTTAATTGATTATCTTCCACCAGTTGGATAAAACTATTTAAACTGTTTACTTCCCTAATAGTCCAATGGGTTCTGTTATAAATCTCCGCTAAAAGATAATAAGCTTCCGCATACTTAGGGTCTGCTGCTACTGCCCTTTCTCCGTATTCTATGGCCTCAGCCCATAACTTTTTACTGGGATAATCAACACCTTCATATTCAACAATGGCTTTATCCACCAAATCAAGACATTTGTAATAATTACTCAGAGCTTCAAGGGAAATGGTAGGAGTTTTTTTCAATCTATCTTTATCTTGAATTGATAATTCAACATTTAACTCTTTTAAGATAAATAAAACTACCTTATCTTTTAAGTTAAAAATATCTGTATTTCCCACTACGAAGTCTCGAAAAGCGGTAATTTCTCCGGTGGAGTTATCGTACTTTTTAAGGCTTAAAATTAAATTGGAGGGAGAAGACAGATAGAAATCGCCAAAAAATATAACCTCAGCGTTTAGATTCTCACTAAACTGGATTAATAGAGATTCATCTATCTCGGCTGAAATAGGTATCAAGCCATATTTATGGTATAAGTCTTCTATGTCTTGATGAGAAGAACAGACAAGGGCATCAATTTGAGAAAAATCATCTATTAGCATGTCAGTCAAACCTTTACTTAACCAATCCCAGCTTGACTGCCCGGTACGATTATTAAAATATAAAACGCTTATCTTTCTATCGGAGGCCTGAACAATCTGTACATTATAAAAAAAACTAATCATTATTATAAAAACAATAATGATACAAAAAAGTTTCAATGAAAACTTTTCTTTTAAAAGATAATTTGTTGTATCAATCATTAATCTACCTTATCAAATTAAAAACTTAAAGCTAAAAACGAAAAATCATAATTTAAAACTCAAAACTATATACTTATATATCGTATTATGTACCGCGTTAAGAAAATTAGAATTCAAAAAACACAAAATCATATTATGATAAAAATTCTGTATATATTTTTATATTTTTT
>CAZWFH010000299.1:0-2415 GCA_964632105.1 uncultured Atribacterota bacterium | reverse complement strand
AAAGACGCCTTCCCCAGGATGGACGTTTCCAGGTAAAATTCGGAACCAGGGAAGTGGACTTAAGAGTTTCAACTATACCTACTGTATCAGGTGAGAAAGTTGTTATGAGATTATTGGATAAAAGTAAAGGATTGATAAAATTAGAACAACTTGGATTCACCCCTGAGCAATTAGAAGAATTTAAATCGATAATTTATAAATCTTATGGAATAATTTTACTTACCGGACCTACTGGCAGCGGAAAAACTACTACTTTGTATGCCGCTTTAAACGAAGTAAATTCCAAGGATAAGAATATTATAACTGTAGAAGACCCGGTAGAATATAAGCTAAACAGAATAAATCAAATCCAGATAAAGCCAAAAATTAATTTAACTTTTGCTAACACACTACGTTCAATATTGAGGCAGGATCCGGATATTATAATGGTCGGGGAAATAAGAGATGCTGAAACTGCTCAAATTGCAGTTCAAGCAGCTTTAACCGGACATTTAGTTTTAAGTACTCTTCATACTAATGATGCCGCCAGTGCTGTAACCAGATTAATCGATATGGATGTTGAAACATTTTTAATTTCATCTTCGGTGATAGGGGTAATAGCTCAAAGATTGGTTAGAGTTATATGCGAAAAATGCAAGGAGGAATATGAGCCTGGAAAAGATGTAATAAGCGGACTTAATATAAAGGCCAACTCGAACGGTGATGGTAAAGTTAAACTGTACAGAGGAACAGGCTGTTCTTTGTGTAAAAATACAGGATATTATGGAAGAACTTCTATATATGAACTTATTGTCTTGGATGAGGAGATTAGAACATTAATAGTATCGAAAGCCTCAAGTAATATTATCAAAGATACTGCTATTAAAAAAGGAATGAAAACGCTAAAAGATAGCGGGCTGGAAAAAGTATTGCAGGGGATTACTACTATTGAAGAAGTGCTAAGAGTCGCAGGATAGAAAGGACAATAGCGTGGAGCGTAGAGCGTAGAGTTAGGAAAGAGGGAGTCAGAATTCAGAAGACAAAAGCCAAATTAGTATATAGTAAAGAAAATAAGAGAGAGAAGTACAATTCAAGTGCAAGAGCTAAAGTCAGAATAAATTCGTATCTCGTTTCTCGTGGAAATAACCATAAATTGTTAAATCTGTCATTGCGAGGCGAAGCCGTGGCAATCCCTTTTAATAGGAAGCAATATTATGTTTACATAATGACTAATAAAATAAATACCGTTTTATATACTGGAGTTACCAGCGATTTAAAGAAAAGAAGTTGGGAACATAAAGGGAAAATAATTAGAGGATTTACAAAAAAATATAATATCAATAAATTAATTTTTTTTGAAATATATAATGATCCAGAAAATGCCATTTTAAGAGAAAAACAAATAAAAGCAGGTCCAAGAGCTAAGAAGATTGAATTGATTAAAGGAATTAATCCAGAATGGAAAGATTTGTATGATAAACTATAAAATATGTCATTGCAAATAATAGTGATATAATTTTATGAGATTGCTTCGGTCGTTTTACTCCCTCGCAATGACAGACTACTCCTTTAATTAATCAAAATAGTTTATAATATTTTTTGGAAGGAGTAATGGTACACGTGAACTACATGACCAGCAATGAAATCAGGGAAATATTTTTAAAATTCTTCGAAAGCAAAGGACACAAAATAATCCCAAGTGCCTCTCTAATACCTTCAGATCCTAGTATTTTACTAACCATTGCCGGAATGGTCCCCTTTAAGCCATTATTTTTAGGTCAGGTTAAATCATCATTAAAA
Source organism: uncultured Atribacterota bacterium (assembly GCA_964632105.1). GTDB lineage: Bacteria > Atribacterota > Phoenicimicrobiia > Phoenicimicrobiales > Phoenicimicrobiaceae > Sediminicultor. Next base: position 636 of record CAZWFH010000299.1, on the reverse strand, counting down.
AGAGCTGTTACCAGCCAGAAATGCATTCGGACAAATGATATTGAAAATGTGGGTAAAACCGCTCGACACCATACTTTTTTCGAAATGTTAGGAAACTTTTCTTTTGGCGATTATTTCAAAGAAGATGCAATTAAATGGGCCTGGGAATTTTTTACTGAAGTGATAGGATTTCCTGAAGAAAAATTATGGGTCTCCATATTTAAAGATGATGACGAATCCTATGATATCTGGCATAATCTTATAGGTCTTCCCGAAAAAAGAATTGTTAGATTGGGTGAAAAAGATAATTTTTGGAAAGTTGGTCCGACTGGGCCTTGCGGACCTTGTTCTGAAATATATATAGATTTAGGCGAAGAGAAGGCATCAAAAGAAGGTGGCGGAGTAGGTGTTGATGAAAGATACCTGGAATTATGGAATTTAGTATTTATGCAATACAATCGTGAGGAAGACGGTTCATTGACTCCTTTGCCCAAACAAAATATTGATACCGGTTTAGGTTTAGAAAGAATCGCCTCTGTTTTACAAAAAGCTAATACGGACTTTGAAACAGATTTATTTTTACCCATTATAAAATTTGTTGGTCAAAACGCAGGCATAAAATATAAAGAAGACCAAAAAAAGGACTTAGCTCTAAAA
>CAZWFH010000298.1:0-2421 GCA_964632105.1 uncultured Atribacterota bacterium | reverse complement strand
CTGATGTAGCTCTGTTTAACGGGTTAATGAACGTGATTATAAATGAAGGATTAGAGGATAAAATATTTATTGCTCAAAGAACGGAAGGCTACGAAGAATTAAAAAAGACTGTTCTCAAGTACACTCCTGAAGTGGTAGAAAAAATAACCGGTGTGACAGCCGAGGATATTCGGAAAGCAGCCCGAATTTACGCTACTGCTCCCACTGTATCTCTAATTTACTCGATGGGAATTACCCAGCATACTACCGGAACAGATAATGTATTGTCTACCGCCAATATTTCTATGTTAACCGGTAATGTAGGCAAGGAAAGTACCGGAGTCAATCCTCTGCGTGGACAGAGTAATGTACAGGGAGCCTGTGATTTAGGAGCTTTACCTAATGTTTATTCTGGATATCAAAAAGTTGTTGATCCACAAGTTAAAGAGAAATTTTCTAAAGCCTGGGGAGCGGAACTACCTGATAAAGTTGGCTTAACAGTAGTAGAAATATTAAATGCTGCTCATGAAAGCAAGATTAAAGGAATATTTATAATGGCAGAAAATCCGGCAATGTCTGATCCTGATTTAAATCATGTCCGAGAAGCACTAAAGAGAGTAGAATTTTTAGTAGTATCCGATGTCTTTATGACTGAAACTGCTGAATTAGCAGATGTAGTATTGCCAGGAGTTACTATTGCGGAAAAAGATGGGACTATAACTAATACTGAAAGGAGGGTTCAAAGAATTAGAAAGGCTGTTGAACCGGTAGGTGAATCTAAACCAGAGTGGCAGATTATCTGCGAATTAGCTCAAAAGATGGGTTATGATATGAGTTATAATGACCCGGGAAAGATAATGGAAGAAATTGCCTCGCTTACCCCTATTTATGGTGGAATGTATTACAATCGATTAGATAATGGGGGATTACAATGGCCTTGCCTTGATGCCAATCATCCGGGAACTAAATACCTGCATAAAGATAAATTTACTCGAGGAAAAGGAAAATTCTCTGCGGTAGAATTTAAAGAGGCAGCTGAACTACCTGATGAGAAATATCCTTTTGTCTTTACAACAGGACGAGTATTATATCATTTCCATACTGGTACTATAACCCGAAGGTCTAAAGGCTTAAACGAAATTTATCCTGAGGCATTAGTAGAAATTAGCCCTCAAGACGCAGAGGAACTAAAAGTTAAAGATGGAGAATTTGTAGAAGTAGCTTCACGTCGAGGAAAGATTAAAGCCAAAGCACAGGTTACTGAAAAATCAGGAAAAGGAGTAGTGTTTATGAGTTTTCACTTCCACGAAGCAGCTGCCAATTTACTTACTATTGCTGCCCTTGATCCAATATCTAAGATTCCGGAATATAAAGTATGTGCTGTTAAAATTAAAAAAATATAAAACAAATTAAAACTAATTAAAAGGAGAAAAAATGGATTCAAAAAAAGAAACAGAAAGTAATATTAAATACAAAATGCAGGGTTTTCTTGCACCTGGAGGAATAGCTCATACAATGGTTGGTATAAGTAAAGCCAAGGTTAGTTTGTCAATAAGCCGCATGATTCTTTTAGGTATATTAGCTGGAGCGTTTATCGCTTTCGGTTCGGAATTAGCAACCATAGCTACTTATGATATGCCCGAATATCTCGGAGTTGGTTTTACTAAATTTATATTTGGAAGCGTTTTTTCGGTTGGGCTAATGTTAGTTATTATTGCAGGGGCAGAACTTTTTACCGGAAATAATTTAATTATTATAAAAGTCTTAGCTCGTGAAGGTAAACTAAGCGGAGTGTTTAATAGCTGGTTTTGGGTTTATATAGCTAATTTTATTGGTTCTTTGTTATTGGTTTGGTTAATGTATACAACAGGACTCTGGAAAACGGGAAATCTCGCAGTAGGAGCAAAAGCTTTAGCTATTGCCAATGCAAAAGTTAATATTTCCTGGGGGGAAGCTTTTGCGAGAGGCGTTGGATGTAACTGGCTGGTGTGTTTGGCGGTCTGGATGGCAGTAGCTTCTCAGGATATTATTGGAAAGATTTTTGGAATCTTTTTCCCCATCATGGCATTTGTAGCCAGTGGATTTGAGCATTGCGTTGCAAACATGTATTTTATACCCATGGGATTAATAATGAAGGGAAATGCTTCTGTAGTAGCCACAGCTGGATTGGCTGATAAGTTGGGAAACTTAACAATAAAAGGAATGTTCTTGAATAATTTGATTCCGGTTACTTTAGGTAACATTGTGGGTGGATCGATTTGTGTTGCTACCGTTTATTGGTTAGTATATTTGAAAAAAGGCGAAAAAATATAAAGAAGCTAAAATAAAGTTAATGAAATAAATAATAATTAGAGGTCATATTTTTTATAAAATTTGACCCCTTTTTATAGAATTTAAAATAAATAAAGTTCATACGTAATTGATAGATATTAAGAAAATGCT
>CAZWFH010000297.1:0-2441 GCA_964632105.1 uncultured Atribacterota bacterium | reverse complement strand
TATTTTGTTTTTTATTTTCCGCAATATCCTCTAAAGATACTCCCGAAATAAAGGAGATATACCCCGGCACCAAGGGTAAAACACAAGGAGAAACAAATGAGAAAAGGCCCGCTACAAAAGCTGCCATTAAAGATACTTCACTCACACTTAATGTTGTCATCATGTAAAAACCTCAAAAATTAGTCGTTAGTGAATAAACCTAGCATGGAGCGTATAGCGTTTAGCGTATAGGTGCGGGTAATAAGTGTAAGAAAAATACAAAACACTAATTAGTCGTTAGTATTTATTTTACCTTCTTTCTTCTTCACTCGACACTCAATACTATATACTCGATACTGTTTTTACTCGATATTATCTTAAATCTTTCTTTTTTTTCTTTTCTTTCTTTTCTTTGACTCGATACTCGATACTATATACTCGATACTGTTTTTCCTCGATATTATCTTAAATCTTTCTTTTCTTTCTTTTCTTTCTTTTCTTTCTTTTTTTTGACTCGATACTCGATACTATATACTCGATACTGTTTTTCTATACAACTAAATTAGTTTTTAATTTATAGTTAATATTTCTTGACCTTAGATTTTTTCTTATAATCTTCGATGGCTTTCGATAAACCATCAGCTGCTAAATTAGAACAATGCATTTTAATGGGCGGAAGCCCGCCTAAGGCCTCGGCAACAGCTTTATTGGAAATTTTTAAAGCCTCATCAATATCTTTTCCCTTGACCATTTCGGTAATCATACTGCTGGTAGCAATAGCCGCCCCACAGCCAAAAGTTTTAAATTTACAATCTATTATCTTATTATCTTTCACTTTAATATAAATTTTCATAATATCCCCACAAACAGGATTTCCCACTTCTCCTATACCATCGGCATCTTTAATCTCTCCTACATTATGAGGATTTTTAAAATGTTCCATTACTTTATCACTATACATACTCATGCAGCAATTCTCCTTGTTAATTCTGAGTCTTACGATTAAAGGGTTGGTAAAATCAAGCCCCTAAATTTAGATAGACAGGCGAGACGCCTGTCCTACGATTAGCGGACTAACTAACAAATCTTCTGTTTTCTTTCTTGACCCGATATTATCTTGCATCTTTCTTTTCTTTCTTTTTTTTAACTTGATACGCGATACTCGATACTCGATACTGTTTTCCTATTTCAACCCTTCCCAATTCCCCTTAAAGGGAGAGAGGGCTCTTAACTTCTCAATAATTCCCGGTAATATATCTATCACATAATCTATTTCTTCCTCTGTATTATCTTTCCCCAGAGTTAACCTTAAAGATCCATGAGCTATCTCGGGAGGAAGCCCGATAGCCAATAATACATGAGAAGGCTCTAATGAACCAGAAGTACAGGCTGAACCACTGGAAGCAGCTACTCCCTGTATATCTAAATTGAGTAACATCGATTCCCCCTCGATAAATTCAAAACATAAATTTACGTTACCAGGAAGCCTTTTAGTGGGATGACCGTTTAAACGAACATTTTCTATTTTGTTCATAATCCCTTTGATTAATTTATCTCTTAATTTTACTAATCTATCCTCTGCTCCTTTGGCCAACCTTTTTTCTGCCAGTTCAGCTGCTTTCCCTATTCCTACTATTCCCGGTACGTTTTCTGTACTAGCTCTTCTATTTTTTTCCTGAGCGCCACCATCCATTAAAGAAACTATTTTAGTCCCCTTTCTAAGATACAACACTCCCACACCCTTAGGTCCATACAATTTGTGTCCGGATATTGATAACATATCTACCCCTAAATCATTAACATCTACGGGAATATGACCGGTAGTTTGGACTGAATCAATGTGAAAATATACTCCTGCATCTTTAGCTACTCTTCCTATTTCTTTAATCGGTTCAATAGTACCAATTTCATTGTTAGCATGCATAATGGTTACCAATATCGTCTTATTGGTAATTGCTTTTTTTACATCTTCAGGGTCTATCAGACCATATTTATCAACCGGTAAATAAGTAACCTTAAACCCCTGTTTCTCTAAAAACTGACAGGAATGCAGTACAGCATGGTGCTCTATCTTCGAAGTAATAATATGATTCCCTTTTTTTTGGTTAGCCCAGGCTATTCCTTTTATGGCATAATTGTCTGCTTCAGTTCCTCCGGCAGTAAAAATAATTTCTGCAGGATTTGCACCGATTAAATGGGCTACCTTTCCTCTGGCTTCTTCTACTGCTTCTCTTGCTTCCTGTCCAAAGGAGTGAATGCTATTAGGATTCCCATATTTTAAAGTGAAATAGGGTTCCATCGCCTTAACTACTTCTACATCAGTAGAGGTGGTTGCCGCATGATCCATATAAATCCTTTTCATAAAACCACTTTCCTCCTTTTACGCCTTTTCTAGCTTCCCAAATAGCAGCGTGAAAAAATTATATTATATATGAGTAATTTTGTCAACTTTTATTTTTCTG
>CAZWFH010000296.1:0-2449 GCA_964632105.1 uncultured Atribacterota bacterium | reverse complement strand
CAACAGATTAGAGGAATAGGATTGTCAGGACAGATGCATGGCACTGTCTTTTTGGATAAGAATTTACAACCTTTTCGTCCGGCTATCATCTGGGCAGACCAGAGGAGCGGCTCTAAATGTGAATTTATTTATCAGAAAATTGGGAAAGAGCGATTGGCTGAGCTGACCGGGAACCCGATAGCTGCCGGGTTTATGTGCAGCACTCTTTTGTGGATGAAAGAGAATCAGCCGGAAGAATTTAGTCAAATATATAAAGTAATTTCAGCCAAAGATTATATTCGTTATAGATTAACCGGAAATTTAGGAGTAGAGGTTACCGATGCCTCCAGCACTCTGTTGCTGGATATAAAAAGAAGATGCTGGTCAGAAGAGTTATTGGATATTCTCAGCCTTCCGTTAAAAATTCTTCCGGGAGAAGTTCATGAATCTCAGGAGGTGGCCGGTTATCTGCTCGCAGAAGCAGCAAGAGATACCGGATTATTAGAAGGAATTCCGGTAGTTTATGGTGGAGGAGATCAATCAATGCAGGCAGTCGGTAACGGAGTAATTAGACCGGGCATTCTTTCTTCTACTATCGGAACGGGTGGCCAATTATTTATTACTTTAGATAAATTCATCTATGATCCAAAATTAAGAATTCATACCTTTTGCCATGCCATACCTGATACCTATCATTTATTAGGTGCAATTCTTTCCGCAGGATTATCTCTAAAATGGTTGAGGGAGAATATACTACATACCTCCGATTCTTATCGTATATTTGATGAGAAAGTGGAAAAAATTAGTGCAGGGAGTGAAGGTATAATTTTTCTTCCTTATCTTTTGGGGGAGAGGTCTCCTTATATGAATCCGGAAGCCAAAGGAGTATTTTTTGGGCTTAGCCTAAAACATCGCCGAGCTCATATGATTAGAGCAGTCATAGAAGGAGTGGTTTTTGCCTTAAGGGATTGCCTGGAGGTTTTTGAAGAATTAGGGATTAAAATTGAGCAGGTAATTGCATCCGGAGGAGGGGCAAAAAGTAGAGTCTGGAGACAGATACAGGCTGATGTTTTTAATAAAGAGATTTCTATGACTCAATCTGTCGAACAGGCAGCAATGGGAGCTGCTATATTAGCCGGGGTAGGAGTAGGAATATATAAAGATGTAGAAGAAGGATGTAAAAAAATAGTGAAACTTAAAGAAGAAAAAATAAAACCAATCCCTGAAAATGTCGATATTTACCATAAACAATTCGAAATTTATAAATCTTTATATCAGGATTTAAAAGAAGATTTTAAGAGATTAAAAGAGAAAAGGTAATATAGTATAGAATGATTTTAGAAAATATTTTAGATACCAAAAGATTAGAAGAATATTTGGATGTAATAATAAAGAGGAATGCGGAAAAGCATAATCTTATCGGCTGGGTATTAGCCAAAGATATTCAGCGAAGGAAATTGTTAGAAATCGGTGATAAGTATTCTCCGGCTATGACTCAGGCCATTTTACTTGAATCAGTCTGTGAACAGCTGCCAATTTTTATCGAACCGGGACAGATTTTTGCCGGAACGGAAGAGGATGCTTTTTCTGCAAGTTATGCCTTGATTAACCCTGCTTTTCGTATAGAAGGTTTTCAGGGATACAATGATGAAATGGCTTTCTATGATGATGTAAAACCGGGAAGCAAAATTGCTGATATTAAAGTAACCGAGCAAATGATTGAAGATAACCGAAAATTTTGGAGCAGACATCCCTCTGTAGTAAAGATAAGAGATATATATAAAGAAACCGGAAACCAGACTAAAGAAGCAGTGTATTTTGTAGAAAGGGTTACCGGTCATACCATACCTGGTTTTGAGGAGGCTCTGGAAGAAGGATTAGAATACAAAATTACAGAATTAAAACAACAAAAAAAGAAATTTCCTGCTAAGAGCGATTATTTTGATAGTATGATAAAGACTTTACAGGCGGCTATAACTTTAGCTGGCCGTTATAGTAAATTGGCCGGGCAGAAATATGAACAGGAAGACAATCCGACAAGAAAGAAAGAATTACAATTAATAGAAAAGACCTGTCATAAAATTCCGCGTAAAGGTGCAGAAAATTTATACGAAGCCTTACAATCTTATGTTCTGCTCTGGCAGGTGATGAACCTGGAACAGCTTCCTAATCCCTATGCCTTTTCCGTAGGGAATCTGGATAGAATAATGCAGCCCTATTATAAGAGAACCAGGATTTCTAAAAAATTAGCAGTGCAATTAATACGCCATTTTTTGGCTTTTTTCGAAGTGGGAGATAGAGATTGGGCTATTTCACAGAATATTATGGTAGGCGGCTCAGATATTAAAGGTAATGATTTATCCGGTGATATGACCTATATTATATTAGAAGCTTACCACCAATCTAATCGACCGCAGCCGAATTTTTCAGTAAAAATACACCCCCATACACCATTTGAATTTTACCGGGG
>CAZWFH010000295.1:0-2457 GCA_964632105.1 uncultured Atribacterota bacterium | reverse complement strand
TACCTTCGATATCAATATATTTAAATGAACTTATTACAAGTTATAAAGCAAAAAAATTAATCCGAATCGGAAGCTGTGGATCTATGCAGCCAGATATAAAAATTAGAGACGTTATTTTGGCTATGAGTGCATCAACGGATTCACATATTAACAAAATACGTTTTAATGGTATGGATTACGCTTCTACTGCAAATTTTGACCTCTTAAAAAAAGCTTATGATATTGCCTTAGAGAAAAACATCTCGGTAAAAGTGGGGAGTGTTTTAACTAGCGATACTTTTTATCACGATGACCCTAACTCCTGGAAGCATTGGGCAAATTACGGGGTATTAGCGGTAGAAATGGAGACAGCTGCCTTATATACTCTGGCAGCAAAGTTTAAAGTTAATGCTCTTTCGATTTTAACTGTTTCTGATAGTTTAGTAACCAGAGAAGAGACCACTTCAGAAGAGCGGCAGAAGACCTTTAACCAGATGGTAGAAGTTGCCCTGGAATTAGCAGAACAATAATAAATTTACTTAAAAAATCAAATCTCACGAAGTGCATGCCTGCCACTGTATATAAGTAAAATTAAAGTGGAAGATAAAAAAGCTAACCTTTATCTTTTTGGAAAGGTTTTATGGAAGAAAAAAAAATAGCACAACGATTCTGGGAAATAGATTTCCTGCGGGGAATTGCCATCATTATGATGGTGCTCTATCATTTGCTTTATAATTTGCACTATTTTGCTCATTATAATGTCAATGTTTATTCTGGTTTTTGGATGTATTTTGCGCGGGTAACTGCTACGACATTTATTTTTTTAGTCGGAGTATCTCTTAGTATCAGTTTTTCCAGGACTAAGAAAATTCATAAAGATAAAAATAAATTATTCATAAAATATCTTCGAAGAGGTTTAAAGATATTTTCCTGGGGTTTAATTATAACTCTGGTGACTCGAATATTTTTAGGTAAGTCCTTTGTGATTTTTGGCATACTTCATCTTATCGGAATTTCCATTATTTTAGCTTATCCTTTTCTGAAACTCCGCTATTGGAATCTATCAATTGGTTTACTTTGTATATTTTTGGGGGCATATCTAAAGGGTTTTGCTTTTAATTTTTATTGGCTGTCATGGTTAGGGCTTAGGCCAGCTCAATTTTATTCAGTTGATTATTTCCCCCTTTTACCCTGGTTTGGAGTGGTTTTAATTGGGATATTTTTTGGTAATTTAGTTTACTCAGATTACTCTCGAAGGTTTCAACTTGCTGATATTTCTTTCTTTTCAGGGATAAAAGTTTTATGTTTTCTGGGGAAACATTCCTTATTAATCTATTTGCTCCATCAGCCTTTAATAATTGCGGTACTCTATCTTTTCGGCATGGTGAATGTAAATTTACTCTAATTTTATCTGTTTTTTAACTATTTATATGTAAAAAGTTCTCCAATATCTTAATCTTATGGAAATTAAATTATAACAAATAGATTATTTGAGGTTTTTTACTATTTTATTAAATTGGTCTCCCCGGTCAAATTCATTTTTAAACATCCCAAAACTGGCTGCTGCGGGGGAAAGAAGAATAATGTCATTTGCTTGTGCCTGTTGTAAGGCTATTTCGACTCCCACTTTCAAGTTTGAAGTAAGGATGATTTTCTCTGAATCAAGGTGTTTTTTTAAGGCAGAAAGTATCTTTTGAGAGGCGTCATATGCGGGATGCTGCAGGAGGATAATCTTTTTAATTTCTTTATCTTTCCCGATGGTTTCCCCAAAATTTTTATAATTTAATTTTTTATTTTTGCCTCCCAAGAACAAAATAATATGCTGTTCAGTGAAAGATTCTAAAGCGGCTAAAGTTGCCTCCGGAGTGGTGGCACAGGTGTCATTATAAAATTTAATTCCTCTAAATTCCCCAATAAATTCTAATCTGTAGGGAACTCCAGGAAAATTTTTTAGGGCTTTTAGAATAATATTTCCTGGGATGTTATAAACAAAACCTACTGTACTCGCTGCTAAAATATTTTCCAGATTATGTAGCCCTGGGAGAAGAAGATCGGAGATTTTAGCAAAGGTCGTTTTATATTCTCCTGACTGAAAGATCAGTTTGTCATTTTCTAAATAACAACCAGGTTCTATCTTTTCTTTAGCGCTGAACCAGTAAATTGGTAACCTGATTTCTTTTTTAATTTTAATAGTTTCTTCATTATCATAATTTACTATCAGATTATCATTTGGCCTTTGGTGCTTGAAGATTAATTTTTCTGACCGGATGTACTCTTTATAATTACGATAACGGTCTAAGTGGTCAGGCAGGATATTAGTTAAAACTGCGGTTTGGGGTCGAAATTTACGGTTTTTTACCCCCTCCATCTGCCAGGTAGATATTTCTAAGATTAGCCAGGTTTGAGGGGTGATTTTTTCCAAGATATCTAAAACGGAGATACCGATATTGCCGGCTAAAATTGTATCTTTTTGAGCTT
>CAZWFH010000294.1:0-2462 GCA_964632105.1 uncultured Atribacterota bacterium | reverse complement strand
GTACGGTGGTGTGAGGGGACGGTAGATAAATTAATTGTCTACCTCCTACTCGATTTTAGGACAAATTTTATTAATCCAAAACTATACGCTAAACGCTATGCGCTCCACGCTAGGTTTTTTCAATAACAACTAATCTTAGGCGGTGTAGCTCAGATGGCTAGAGCATGCGGTTCATACCCGCAGTGTCCTGAGTTCGAATCTCAGCACCGCCACCAAAAATATTTATCAAAAAATTAAAGGCCTTTCTAATTAGAAAGGCCTTTAATTACAAAAGGATAAAAAATGTTAGAAGAGAAGATTTTGCAAACTATAAAGAAGTTTGATATGCTCTCTTTCAATGACAGAGTCCTGATAGGTGTATCAGGAGGTCCTGACTCAGTAACCCTTCTACAGGTTTTATTATCTCTTAAAAAGAGATACAACCTATCGTTTTTTATTGCTCATCTTGATCATATGCTTAGAGGAGAAGAATCAGATGAAGATGTAAATTTTGTTAAAAACTTAGCCCAAGAGTTAAGTTTACCTTGCGAAGTTGAAAGCTGTAATTTAACAGAAATTGCTCAGAAAGAGCATTTAACCATAGAAGAAGCTGCTCGTGAATACAGATATAAATTTTATTCAGAAACTGCCAGGAAATTTAATGCAAACAAAATTGCTCTGGGTCATAATGCTGATGATCAGGTAGAAACTGTTTTGATGAGATTTTTAAGAGGAAGTGGATTAGAGGGTTTGATGGGAATTCCTCCAGTGCGAGGCAAAATAATCAGACCCTTGATAGAGTGTAGCAGAGAAGAGATTGAAGAATACTGTAAAGAAAATAAAATAGAGTATAGGGTAGATTCGAGCAATAAAGAAGTTGTATATTTTAGAAATAAAATTAGATTAGAGCTTTTACCTTTGCTTTCCAAAGGTTATAATAAAAATATAAAAGATATTATACTGCGTCTCAGGAGTATAATTAGTGAAGTTTCGGTATATCTAAACCAAGAGACAGAATTGCTTTTTAAAGAAGTTGCAAGGCGAGAAAGTCCCGAAATGGTAATTATTGATTTAAAAAAATTTACCTCTCTCCCCCTGGCTTTAAAGAGGAGGATAATTAGAAAATCTATTGAAGTTGTAAAGGGAAATCTTTATTCTATAAGTTTTAGACATAATAATGAAATATTGAAACTTACTGAGTACCAACTGGGTGAAAAAGAAATTTATCTCCCAAGTAATTTAATGGCCAAGAAGATTTATAACAAAATAATGATTTACAAAAAGAGGATTATTAAAGATCAAACAGAGAGGATACCTACCCCTTGGGAATACGATATATTAATTCCAGGGAAAACAGCGATTAAATCCTTAGACATAGAGGTTGAAATAAAAATATTAGATTCTGCAGATATAAAATCTTCTTTATATTTTAATAGAAAAAAATCTAAAGGGAAATTTCTGGAATTTATTGATTATAATAAAGTTAAACCCCCTATCAAATTAAGAAATAGACGGAGCGGAGATAAATTTTATCCCTTAAAGATGAAGGGCTTAAAAAAAGTTAAAGATTTTTTTATTGATAATAAAATTCCTAAAAGTCATCGAGATTTCATTCCTATATTGGTTGATAATGAAGATCAAATAATTTGGATTATGGGAATGAGACTGGATGATCGGGTAAAAATTAATTCTGATACTAAAAAAGTGCTCTGCGTAAAGATAAAAATAAAAAATAATTTTTTGCAGGAATATTTTTGATTTTAATAAGGAAGGAGAAAAAATGCTAAAGAATAATGAAATTGATGAAATTTTAATCACAGAAGAAGAAATTAGAGAAAAAATTACCGAATTAGGGAAAAAGATAACCCGGGACTATCAAGGCAAAGATCTGGTCTTTATAGGTGTATTAAGGGGAGCCGTAATATTTATGTCAGATTTAGCTCGAGCAATTTCAATTCCCATGATATTTGATTTTATGGCTATTTCCAGTTATGGGGCAGCTACAGAATCTTCGGGAGTAGTAAGGATATTAAAAGATCTGGATGAAAGTATTGCAGGGAAAGATGTTTTAATAGTTGAAGATATAGTGGATACCGGATTGACCCTTGATTATTTGTTTAGAATTTTGAAATCACGAAAACCTGCTAGCTTAAAGGTTTGTACTCTTTTAACTAAAAGTGCCAGAAGGAAAGTTAAGGTTAGAGTTGATTATTTAGGATTCGATATTCCTAATAAATTTGTAGTTGGTTATGGTTTGGATTATGCAGGGAAGTTTAGAAATGTTCCTTTTATTTTTACCCTTAATCCCAAAATATACAAGGGAGAGTTGAAGTAAACCATTACCTGGTTACCCAGTTACCCGGTTTACCGGTTGACCAGTCAAGTTAGCCAGCTAAATGGTTTTATATTAATTCTTAAACTAGTTAACCAACTAACTAGTGCCTTGTTAAATAACATATGTTTTCTTTTGCAATATTTTCAAT
>CAZWFH010000293.1:0-2471 GCA_964632105.1 uncultured Atribacterota bacterium | reverse complement strand
TAAAAAATTGGCCTATACTTATTGTGATAGCACTACTAACTTTATTCCCTTTTAAGATGAATAATTATTGGATTGATGTTTTCTTTTTCTTCGGAATTTATGCTCTTTTAGGGCTTAGTTTGAATATTGTTTTAGGTGAAGTGGGCTTATTTGATTTGGGACATATGGGATTTATGGCTATTGGTGCCTACACTACCGCAATTCTTAATACCACATTTGGAATTCCTATAATTATTTTATTGCCAGTAAGTGCAATTGCAGCAGGTGCCTTTGCCTGGTTAGTATGTTCTCCGATCATCCATTTACGAGGAGATTACCTATGTATTGTTACTATTGGAATGGGCGAAATTGTTAGATTAGTCCTTATTAATAATCCTTTTGGCATTACAGGAGGGCCAAATGGAGTTTTTGGAATAGATTTTCTTTCTTTTGGAGGCCCTTTGATAATTGATTCTTCAATTGAATATTACTTTGTAATTTGGATAATAGTAGGATTGGCCATTCTTGGTCTTGTAAATTTGCAACGTTCCCGTATAGGTAGAGCCTGGAATTGTATCAGAGAAGATGAAATAGCTGCAGAGGCTACCGGGATTGATGTTAGGTCTTATAAGTTATTGGCTTTTGTTTTAGGCGCAGGTTTAGCTGGAGTAGCCGGTAATATTTATGCATGCAAATTAATGATAGTATCTCCCGAGAGTTTTAGTTTTATGGAATCCTGCATGCTCTTCTGTATCGTATTAATCGGAGGAATGGGTTCTATACCCGGAGTTTTAATCGGTGCTGCTGCTATCAGTCTTTTCCCGGAAATATTTCGAACTTTTGCCCAGTACAGAATGTTAATTTTTGGAGCGGCAATGGTGGTTATGATGATCTTTAGACCCGGTGGTATCTGGCCAAGGAAAAGAGGAGCCGTCGAATTTAAATCACTTTTATTAAAAACAGGAGAAGATAATGGCTAAAGATAATAATAATATAGAAATTATGATAAGAAGTGAACAAGAAAATAAAGATATAAATGTAATTAATAAAATTGTGCTGCAAACCGATAAACTTACTAAAAAATTCGGCGGTTTAACCGCAGTGAACAATTTTGATCTTAAAGTGAGTCAAGGGCAAATAAGCAGTCTGATAGGCCCTAACGGAGCAGGAAAAACTACCGTTTTTAATGTAGTTACTGGCATATATAAAGCTGATGGTGGAAAGGTTCTTTTCAAAGAGGAAGACCTTGCCGGTAAAAAACCTCATCAGATTACAAAAAAGGGAATTGCGCGAACTTTTCAAAATATTCGACTTTTCTCCAATATGACCTGTCTGGAAAATGTTATGGCCGGCCAGCACTGCCGCAGCAGGGAGGGGACATGGTCTTCTGTTTTACAAACTCCCGGGCAAAGAAAAGAAGAATTAGAAATTAAGAGAAATGCTGAAGACCGACTAAAACAGGTCGGATTATGGAAATGGCGAGAAGAATTAGCAAAAAACATTGCCTATGGTAATCAGAGAATGTTAGAAATAGGCCGAGCTTTAGCCTCTAATCCTGATTTATTAATTTTAGATGAACCAAGCAGCGGTCTAAATGATAAAGAATCTGAAGACCTGATAGTGTTTTTAAAATCTTTACTAAAGGAAGATTTAACCATTTTGCTCATTGAACATGATATGAACGTGGTTATGGGAATATCCGATTGGGTTACAGTAATGGATGAAGGTAAAAAAATTGCTGAGGGTTTACCCGAAGATGTATATAGCAATCCTCTCGTTATTGAAGCTTATTTGGGAAAAGATGAAGAGGAGGAGGATTAACAATATGACTACATTATTAAAAATTGAAGATTTACAAATTTATTATGGCTCTATTGAAGCACTTAAAGGAATTTCACTTACAGTTGACGAAGGTGAAATAGTTACCGTATTAGGGGCAAATGGTGCAGGGAAAAGCACTCTTTTAAGGGCTATTTCCGGGTTATTACCCATTCGCAGCGGAGAGATTAAGTTAGACGATAAAGAGCTTAATAATGTTAAAGCATTTGAGATAGTTATGAAAGGTATTTCCCATGTACCTGAAGGTAGAAAAGTATTTGGAACTCTTACCGTAGAAGAGAATCTTAATTTAGGGGCTTATACTCGAAGAAAAGATATAAAGAGTGTAGAAGAATCTAAGGAGAGAGTATTTAATTTATTCCCCATTCTTAAATCTCGACGAAATCAGTTATCCGGAACTTTATCAGGTGGTGAACAGCAGATGTTAGCAATGGGAAGAGGTTTAATGAGTACACCACGTATCTTGCTTCTGGATGAACCTTCCCTAG
The DNA here is from genome assembly GCA_964632105.1 of uncultured Atribacterota bacterium. Taxonomy (GTDB): domain Bacteria; phylum Atribacterota; class Phoenicimicrobiia; order Phoenicimicrobiales; family Phoenicimicrobiaceae; genus Sediminicultor. The sequence goes on along the minus strand of CAZWFH010000293.1, from coordinate 165 downwards.
GTTTGGCTCCTTTATTAGTAAAACAAATTTTCCAAATTATTCGTGAAATTAATAATCAGGGTATATCAATATTATTAGTAGAACAAAATGCCCGTAAAGCATTAAGTATCGCTGACAGGGGATATGTGCTGGAAACCGGAAATATTACTATTAGCGGATTAGCTT
>CAZWFH010000292.1:0-2513 GCA_964632105.1 uncultured Atribacterota bacterium | reverse complement strand
ATTTATATTTTGATTTATCTGTAAAAGATGTAATTGTGACACAGTCTGATTGCGAAAGAGAAGGGAAGCGAGCGTGGCAATCTCTACTTCAAATTTGCAATTTGCATTTTTCTTTGTATTTGTAGCCCGCACCTATACGCTAAACGCTGTACGCTTTACGCTAGCTATTCATTAACGACTAATTTCCCTGGCAAATTAACCAAAAAACTGATAAAATAATAAAAATAATGTATAATAAATAATACAGAGAACCATCCCCTGTATTCATCCCCTGCACCTGTCCCCTTTTATTGTTTTCGGGGAAGAACTTATAAAAAATATATACGAAGCAATAGATCTAAATGTGGGAGATGTAGTTGATGTGATGAGGAAAATTGTAAAAACAATGTCAAATAGCGAATAGAAGGAGGATATTAAACATGCTAAAAATAAAAAAAGAATATATAGTAACAGATGATAATAAGAAAAAAGCAGTTCTACTAGATATAAAGACATTTGAAAAAATAGAGGAAATCCTGGAAAGCTTTGGACTTGGTAAGTATATGGAAGAAATTGAAGATGAAGAAATATTATCCGTGCACGATGCAAAGAAACATTATAGTACCTTAAAAAAATATTGAGGAGGTTCCTAATCTTGATAATATCTTTAATGCATTAGATATAAAAAAGATGCGCGGATACAGGGATTATTACCGGATAAGAGTAGGTAATTATAGAGTAGGATGTAAGATAGGAGTGGATAAGAGGATTATCTTTTATAGAGTGAAAAGGAGAGGGGAGATTTACAAAATATTTCCATAAAATATCAAATGATAAATGATACAGAGAACCGTCCCCTGTATTACATACTAAATTTTGAAAGTATATTTAGAGTAAAGGTCTTTGACATTCAGCATTATACTAAATCCAAAATAATTCTAAAGAAATGACTTGATAATAATTAGAATGATAGATATAATTATCTATAGCAATTAATAAGTCAAGGAGAGTTTTTATGTTAACTGAATATATCGAGGAAGCTTTGAAAAAGGCAAAATATGAAATAATTGATGATGAAGAACCTTATTACGGAGAAGTTCCTGAACTGACAGGTGTATGGGCAAGTGGTAAGACTCTCGAAGAATGTAGAGAAAAGCTTAAAGAGGTAATAGAAGGTTGGCTTATTCTTAGCATAAAAAAAGGACTATCTATTCCGGAACTTAACGGTATCACAGTAGAAGATGTTAAAATGGTGAGGATGTAAATGTCCAAACTAAATCCATCATCTTATCATGAACTTATAAAAAAACTTAAAAAGTTTGGATTTAGGGGTCCATATAGTGGCGGTAAACATTTATATATGATTAAGGATAATTTAAGGCTTGCTATTCCTAATCCACATAGAAAGAGTATAAGTATAGATCTATTGGCGAAAATATTAAATCATGCAGGCATTACTAGAGAAGAATGGTTACAGAAATAATAGTTTGTAATTCAAAACGAAATACTCCAATATGATATGTATCAAGGGAAGAACAGAAAGAAATCGAAAATTTGTATGGAAAAGATCTAGCTAAGAACGAGGAAGAGGACATTGCTGTTTCGAGGAAATTGAGGTTATCTGTTAAAAGGAAGTAAACATAGATGTATTATAAAGTTATATTAGAACCAGATATAGAATCTGGAGGTTATGTAGCATATTGTCCTACCTTAAGGGGATGTGTATCTGAGGGAGAAACGGTTGAAGAAGCTTTAAAAAATATAAAGAAGGCTATAAAGGGGTATCTTTTTGTTCTTGAAGAAGAACTAAAGCGAAAAGATGCGAAAGTTTATAAGGTTGCTTTTTAATGATGTTCAAGTTACCTAAATGTAGGGGCACGATGCATCTCCTTCTCACATCTTTTTCTTCATCACTTGTTACATTTTACTTATTACTGTATTTTCACCTTGCACCTTATTTTTCCCCATTGCCCCACGTAAAAATATAAAGAAATCTCTTGATTTTATACTTCAATTGCAGTATAATTAATTTGAGGTGATAATATGAGAAGACAGACAAGTATAAGAGTAGAAGATAGGTTCTATAAAAAATCAGAGAAAGTATTTAAAGCATTAGGATTGAGCTTTGGAGACGCAGTGAACTTGTTTCTTGCAAAGGTAGCATTAGAGAAGAGGATACCATTTGAGGTAGGAATTCCTTCAGATAAACTCATAGAGAGAATTCATAATATTGAGAATAATGAAGACGTAGAAATTTACAATACAGCAGAGGAACTCTTTAAAAAACTGGGGATTTGACATTGTTAAAGATAAAAGTTGAGAAAAGATTCAAGAAAGATGTTGAAAGGGATAGAAGAAGCGGTAAATACTCGCAATTAGATTTTGAAATACTAAAGCATATCATTACTACCTTACAAGAAGAGAAACCAGTTGATCCTATTTATAAAAAGCATCCTCTACTTGGAACATCGAAAGGATATGAGGCAATACATATCAAAAGCGATTGGATTCTGATATTTAAAGTTGAAAAACCT
>CAZWFH010000291.1:0-2521 GCA_964632105.1 uncultured Atribacterota bacterium | reverse complement strand
TGGCCTTTTATCTCTAATCGGAACATTCTATTTGGCCAAGTTTTTTTATAAATTATGTATCAGTTATTTAAAAATAAATTTACAGATTATAACCAATAGGAGGAATAGAGAATGAGAAGCAATATGAATATCCGAAAGATAGTAATATGGCTGGTTGTTATAGCTGTAGTATCACTAACTATAGCAGCAATAGCTTTTTTCAGCACAGAAAACTATATGGTGAGTTTTAGGGATAGGAATAATTTTGAAGGAAATTCGATAGACGAAGTTAAGACTTTTGGCATTGATCAATTGAAGGAAATTTATATTCATTCAGTGAGTTCAGATGTTAGTGTATTTTCAACAGATGAAGAAGATATCAAAGTTCATTTTTATGGTAGATCAGCCCTTAAGTCTGAAAAGGCATTGCCGAAATTGATAACCAATCTGGAAGGAAGTAAATTAAAAATCGGAATAGAATATCCTAAAGTATTATTTTACAATGCTAATGTAGTTTTAGATGTTTATATCCCTCAAGATTATAGGGAGGATGTTATAATAGATACAGTATCAGCAGACGTAGATATTAGCGATTTAGACATAAATAACTTTCACTGTAAAACTGTCTCCGGAGATTTAAGGATAGAGTCTCTTGGTTCTGATAAGTTAACACTTAACACCACTTCCGGAGATGTGGATATAGTAGATTTTTCGGGAAATTTAAAAGCAGATTCAGTTTCAGGAGATATAGATGTTGGATACAGGGTTTTTGATAATAATGTTGATGTTAAAACAATTTCCGGAGAAGTAAAAATTGACTTACCTCAAAATGCAGAATTTTACTTAAAAACTAATACTGTTTCAGGAGAAGTTGTTGCCAGGTTCCCCATTACCATAATTAGTTTTAATAAAATGAATCAACTTGAAGGCACTGTGGGAACAGGAGATAATAGAATTATAGTTGATACTGTTTCGGGAGATATTTATTTGAATAAATAATTTTAAAAATATATTTGTAGAAAGGAATTTAATTATGAAAAATAAACTTTATAGATCAAAAAAGGATTGTGTAATCGGTGGAGTGTGTGGAGGCATCGCGGAATATTTTGATGTTGACCCTACTTTAGTAAGATTATTGGCTATACTTATATTTTTCTTTGGGGGAAGTGGCATTATTGCCTATATTATTGGCTGGATCATAATTCCCCAGAATCCCAACGGAAACACAGAAGATAATTCTGAGAACAAAGGGGAAATTGAAGAAAAAATTAAGAAGGGGACAGATAAAGCAAATAAAAAGGTAGAAGAAAATCTACCGGAAGAAAGGTCAAAAGGTAAATCAGAGAAGAATAGAAATATTATTTTAGGCGTGATTTTGATAATTACAGGCTTAATCTTTACGGGGAGCACCTTTTTCCCCTGGATTACCTGGATAGCCTGGGGTACCTTTTGGCCGGTGATAATAATTGTGGTAGGTCTGGTCATTATGATTCGAGCTATATAGCAAAATAATTGAAAAAAAAGAGGATTTTCAAAAAATTTATAGTATATTAATATGTATATATAATTTAGTAAGTAGAAAATAATAGTGAGGTTAATAAATAAAATAGGAGGTAATAAACATGGCTTTTAAAGTAGTTTTTATCGCTCATGCTCCTGATGCCGAGCCAGAAAAACATCAATGTATGGTCGAAACACCCAAATACAAGCTCCTGGTAAGATTGGTTAAAAATCAAGAACAAGCAGTGGAAGTATGTAAAAAGTTGGTAAGGGAAGAAGGTATTCACTCTATACTACTTTGTCCGGGGTTTACCCATCAAAATGTGGCAGAGATATCAGAGGCAGTGGGGAAAAATGTAGGAATTTCCGTAGCTCGGGGAGATGGCCCGAGCAGTAAAATAACAAAAGAGGTAATGAAAAAAGAAGGTTGGTTTTCATAAGTAAAAGAAAAACAAAAAAACCTATCAGGAGTTAATTTCCTGATAGGTTTTTTTGTAATATTCTATTGTTAACAAGTGGAAGCTGGTCCGCTGTAGGGATGGACTAAAAATCCCCTCTGAAGAAAAAAGTTGGAATAGTCAATCTTAAAACCTCTATGTTGATCTATTAAACTTTTATCTGCTATAAAATCAACACTGTCTTCTGAGTAGATTTCGTCATTTTCTTTTTGCTCATCCAGAGCAAGATTAAATGTTGGACCGCCTTAACCTATTCCTGCAAGAATTATTATTTTTTATTATCTCACTCTAGTTTACACTAACTATAAATTTGTATCTCGTATCTCGTATAAAATACAGTAACAAGTAATATTTAATGAGTACTAAGATTAAATTTCTGAAATTATAAAAACAGGTACTTATCACATGTTACACATTACTTCACTTGCTGGTTACCTGGTTAAGAAAATAGAAAAAAGAAGACAAAGACGAAATAAAAAAGACAGAAAAAATTAGTATTGCATATTGCACTAGGAAAAAGAGAGAAAGAAAAAATAAGAAGTATAATTATTCTTTTTTATTTTAGAAAAAAAAGAGGAATTTTG
>CAZWFH010000290.1:0-2522 GCA_964632105.1 uncultured Atribacterota bacterium | reverse complement strand
TTTGTTCAGCTTTACGTTTGGTGACAAACGATATAGATAGAAAAAAAATTGTAGGTTTGGCTTTGGCGTATCAGCGCGAAACATTTGTGCCAGTCGATTTAAAATTTAATCCCCTTAGACCTGCTTTTCTTTGGATGGATCAACGTGCAACCAAAGAAGTAATAGAGGTAAGAAAAGTCATATCAGATAGTCAATTTTCCAGTATAACTGGAAAATTTCTTAACCCAACTCCCTCCATAATGAAGATTAAATGGATAAAAAATAATGAACCTCATATTTGGGGAAAGATACACAAAATTCTTACAGTAGGGGCTTACATCAACTACAAACTTACCGGTAGAATTATTGATTCAGCTGCAGGTACAGATACAACAGGATTGTTTAATATCAGAACAGGTAAATGGTCTGATGAGCTGCTATCCATTAGCGGTTTGAATGCAAATCAGCTTTTTGATGTGCGACCATCTGGTTCAAAGGTTGGCTACGTTACGAAAACAGCCTCTCAATTAACAGGACTTTATGCAGGGACTCCTGTTTTTCTGGCAGGTGGGGATGGACAAGTATTTGCAATAGGTGTTGGTGCCATAAAAGAATCAGAAATGGCTATAAGTATAGGAACAAGTGGAACTTGTGATATTCATGGAACTAAAATTGATTTAAAGAGCGGTAGCAGGGCTTTGGTATCCTGTATCGAAGGATTATATATCCATGAGTCGGTTCTTATGTCAGCAGCGAATACCGTATCCTGGTTTGTAAGAAATTTTAATAGTATCGAGCAAGAAAAACAAAACGAATCTGCTGAAAAAAAACTCGACCAAGAGATAAGTACTATACCTCCTTGTAGTAATGGACTGCTAACCATTCCTTACTTGAGAGGTTGCATGATGCCATACAATGATCCGAATACAAGGGGTGCAACTTTAGGTTGGTCGGATATACATACAAAGTTACATTTCTATAAGTCTATTCTTGAGGGGATTGCTTTCGAAATAAGGCTTATTATTGATAACTATGAAAAAAATAGTGGTGTAAAAATCTCTTCGATAAAAATCGGTGGTGGGGGAGCTGCTTCAAGCACCTGGTCTCAAATCATTGCTGATATAGTGGGTGAAAAGGTTCATATTTCTGATACTACAGAAAATACTGCATTGGGTGCTGCTATTATGGCTGCTTATGGTCTTAAAATATATGAAAATATTGATTTCGCGTTAAACAAGATGTGCAGAACAAGCAATTCATTTATACCTGACGATGCGAGATCATCACTCTATAATAAATTTTTTAATGAAATATATAAAGAAGTATACCCTGCCATTCGTAAATTCTTAAATTATCTTGGCAATTTTGATATAAATACAAACAAGTAATACTCATAACACTCATTCGAGAAGCAGAAGATAAATAGATAACTAAATAATAGGAGGAGTCTATAGAAAATAAGCCTATTGCCCGTAAATTAGCTTTAGCAAATGGAATAGATTTGTCCTTAATAAATGGTACCGGACCAGGAGGAGCTATTACTAAAAAAGACATAGAAGAGTATCTTTCAAAAAAAGGAAAAAAGACAAATTTTACCATCAAAGAAGTATATAAATTAACCGAAGTGCAAAAAATAACCGCCGAAAGGCTTACTTATAGTTATAAAAATATTCCTCATTTTACCCTTTGCAGGAAGATAGACATTGATTCACTTTTAAGCATAAGGAAGGAGATAAATGCTCGATTAAGTCAACCTCTTTCCTTAGTTGATTTTATCATTAAAGCCCTAATCCTCACATTAAAAAAGCTCTAGAAGGTTACAATAAGGAAGTAATTATTGCCACCAAATCAAGTGCAAAAACATACAAAGAGATGGAACAGAGTATAAAATATGCCCTGACATCTCTTAATCGAACTGACATAGATATTTTCCTTTTACACGCAGCCAGAGTCACTCCTTCGGTCTTTGAAGAAAGAGCGGGAGCATTGCAATGTTTGAAAGATTATAAATCAAAGGGAATTATTCGGGCAATCGGAATTTCAACTCATGTAGTGGGGGTAGTTAGACGAGCGGCAGAAATTAAGGAGATCGATATTATATTTCCTATTATCAATAAAATTGGGTTGGGAATTGTTGGTGGTAATACTCTTTTCTAATCTGAAGATGAGCCTGAAACCAGTCCCTGACAGACAGAAGGTTTGACAGGCCCTGTTAAGTGAGTATCTACTAAACAGGGCAGGCTAAAGGCAAGAGTCATAATAGCTATATTATGGTGATAACTATGAATGACTCAAAATTAAGCAGTATTGTTGAAATAAAGAGGTTTTTGCAAGAATCAGAGGTAATAGAATTTAAAAAGAGATTTCGGAAGGAGGCGTATGAATGGATAGAAGAGGCACTGGAAAGGTTTGATTATTTATACTTACCAAAGAAAGAAAAAGGTTTAATAAAGAGATACATAGAGAAAGTAACCGGATATTCCAGGCTCCAGGTTACCAGAAAAATAAAGGAATACCGGGAAACCGGGCGAGTGAGACTGAAA
>CAZWFH010000289.1:0-2538 GCA_964632105.1 uncultured Atribacterota bacterium | reverse complement strand
TTCCCAGAAAAATTAATCTTAAAAATAAAAAGAAGAATTTTTTCATTACAAACAACCTCTTTGGGAATATTTTATTTAATCCTTTAAAAGTATGTGACGGCTAATAGTCTTTTTCTCCCCCAATTAGTTTATCACTTTTTATCAAATAATTCACGAGCCTTTCCGATAAATAAAAGGCATCTTTTTTTTAGATATTTTTCATTATTCACCCATCTATATATTTACATCTATGATAATGACACAAAAGAGAGGCAATTTCTTTCACTTTCTTAACTAGATACTCGATACTATATACTCGATACTATATTTATATGCTTGACAAAAACAAAATTATCTATTATAATATTTCGTATCCTAAATATTTGTATAATAAATATATTAATGCAAAATAATTTTTAAGCATTTTTTCTGATTATGCTTTCATATATTATATACGTTTTTTATATTATGTAAAATAAATCTTAATTTTTCAAAGAGGAGGAAATATATCCATGTCCAAACAAAAATTTGAGAGCATTTCGAAAATAATTGATCTTACCAGAAATTTTAATAAATCTATGAGACACAAATTTCATCATTCTATACATGATTCAGGATTCACCCTTCCCCAGCTTTCAGTAATATCGATGCTGGAAAAACATGGAGAGCAGAAGGTAAGTGAATTAAGTTTGAAAATGGGATTATCTGATAGTACTGTATCGGGAATCCTGGATAGACTCGAACAAAAAGATATTATAAAACGTGAGCGCACTAAAGATGACCGAAGAGTGGTAAAAATATCTTTAACCGGAAAGAGCAAAGAATTCTGCAATGATTTTCGCCAGAAAAAAGAAAAATATTTTACCCAATTGCTAAAAAAACTTTCCGAACAGGAAATAAAAGATATAATCAAAGGCCTGGAAATTCTTAATCGCGCACTCGCTGAGAAAGAATAGAGGAAAAAATTGTAATAGGAGATAATTCATGAAACAATTAACTGCCCGATTGGGAGAAGAAAGAATAAGTAAGCTTTTGGTAAATTTATCTCTACCAGCAACTATCGGTATGATGGTAAATGCATTGTATAATCTCGTTGATACTATCTTTGTAGGAAGAGGGGTGGGAGCTTTAGCCATCGGTGGATTAACCATAGCCTTCCCTATTCAAATGGTCATCATGGCTTTCGCCCAGATGATAGGCATCGGTGCCGCTTCAGCCATATCCAGAAGTCTGGGAGCAAAAGACATAGAAAAGGCAGATTACGTTGCCGGAAATTCCTTTTTGCTTATAGTTATACTGAGTTCAATAATTGCCGCTATCGGCCTCACTTTTACCGAACCAATGCTAAGACTTTTCGGTGCAACAGAAACCATTTTACCATATGCCAAAGACTATATTACTATAATACTCTGGGGCAGTGTTTTCTTTTCTTTCGCTATGTCTTCTAATAACTTAATCAGAGCCGAAGGTAATGCCAAAGTAGCAATGGCCACCATGCTTATCGGGGCGATATTAAATATAATCCTGGACCCGATTTTTATATTTGTTTTTAAGATGGGGGTTAAAGGTGCTGCCCTGGCTACGGTTATTTCTAAATTTGTTTCTTTTATCTATGTATTAACCTATTTATATAGTGGTAAAAGTTCATTAAAAGTAAAACTGCACCACTTAAAACCCAAAATACACATCATAATCGAAATACTTACCGTAGGATCTGCTGCTTTTGCCAGAATGGTTACCGGGAGCGTAGTAGCTATCGTGGTAAATAATTCTCTGAGGATTTTTGGTGGAGATATGGCCTTAATAATTGTAGGCATAGTTCACCGGGTTACCATGTTTGTGTTTATGCCTTTATTCGGGGTGGTACAAGGGATGCAACCCATAGTTGGATTTAATTACGGAGCGAAAAAACTTAATAGGGTAAAAGAGACTCTCAAATTATCGCTTATTACTACTACCGTCATCGCCACTTTTGGTTGGCTGATGATAGAACTGTTCCCCTTTGCAATTATAAGCGTATTCACCAGAGATGCAGAAATAATAGAAAAAGGCTCTACTATAATGAGGATAGTTATCTCTGTGATACCCGTAATCGGTATACAAATAGTGGGGGCTGCCCTATTTCAATCTTTGGGGAAAGCAGTTCCTTCGTTGATACTGGCTTTACTCAGACAAGTTCTATTATTTATCCCTTTAGTTATTATACTACCACGGGTTCTTGGATTTGGACTTTTGGGTATCTGGATTGCCTACCCTGCTGCTGATGTTTTGTCGGTAATCCTCACTGTTTTGTTTTTAAAAAGTGAACTGAAAAAGATGAGCTTAAGTATGTGGTGAGGTGAGTTATGCCAGACCATCCTCTGATGTAAATAAAAAAAACCTGCCAGAGATCCGTCCCCTGGTAGGTTTATTGAGGCCCTGCCCAGTGATAATTATTAGGCCCTTCTTTTTTTGCTAAATACATGGCCTTATCTGCAGTTTTTATCAAAGCCTCTTCTTCATCACCGTCATCAGGGTATAAAGCTATTCCAATGCTTGTAGTTATATGTATCTGATTAC
>CAZWFH010000288.1:0-2564 GCA_964632105.1 uncultured Atribacterota bacterium | reverse complement strand
AATGCATGGTGTGTTAAGACTTAAAGTGTCTAACCTGAGGGGTTCACTCCAAAATAATGATTATTTTAGTTATTTATTTTTACCTAATAATTTTACAAAATAGTCGATAGATAATCCTGCATCCCTAATAAGTCTTCGTAAAGTACCTTTTTTTATTAGATTATGATCCGGTATTGATAATAAGTATCTTTCTCCTTGCTTCTTAAGGATAAAATGATCATCGATGTATCTTGCTAAAACCCAGCCATTTTTCCTAAACGCCTTGACCGCTTCTTTACCTTTACATGTAGGTAGCCTGGACATTCTTAAATGGCAACTTTATAAACTTTTGCATCTTTTCGCTTTAATTCTTCTTCAAGAACAAGGAGATATCCTTTTATAGCCTTCTTTATGTTTTTTAAAGCTTCTTCTGGTGTTTCCCCTTCAGATACGCATCCTCTTAAGGTAGGACAATATGCTATATAACCACCAGATTCCGTATCTGGTTCTACTATAACTTTATAATACATTTATAGTTACCCCCTTTTATCTTTTATCTTGATTATTGCACAAAAATCACATTTTTTATAAATGCTCTTAATTTCTCCATCTTTTTTAACTCTTAGTTAGTTTCTCTGCTTTGATTATAATTAGATAGATAATGATTGTCAAAAATACGAATTGCCTCATCAAAAATCTAAATGAAACATTTTAATTATAACCTAATCTCCTCTATATTTAAAGATGAGAAATTATCTCTTTTTTAATATATGAGGAGGTAAAAGGAAATGTTAACTATGAGGCAGAAAAGGCTATAACCAAAGAATTAAGAGATAGATACCAGAGAGCATCCAAAAAAGAAAAGACTATGATGTTAGATGAATTTATTAAACTTACCAGATATAATCGCTCCTATGCCGCCAGAGCCTTAAGGATAAAAGAAGTATTGGGGTACTTGAATATAGGGGGAAAAAGAGTAAGATTGGTAAGAGATAAGAGGAAAATCAAAAGGAATAAGCAGAATATCTATGATCAGGATGTTCTGGTATCCTTAAAGGAGATCTGGAAAATCTGTGATTATATCTGTTCCAAGAGACTGGCCCCTTTCTTATCCGAGATTACTTGAGTGTTGTATTGCATTTCCTTTATATTTTTATGTGAGGTATTAGGACGTATCTTAGTATTACGAGAAGAAATTAAGGATATAGATAAAAGCCTGGATGAAATAGGAGAAAAGGATAAAAAGGCTTATTATCTAAAAAAACGGGTAGAGGGGAAGACTCATAATCATGCCTTACGTTGCCTGGCCCGGCAGTTAATTAAAGTAATACATAGAATGTTAATTGAAGAGAGAGATTATATTGTTAGAAAAGAGTTAAAGAAGGCTGCATAAAAAAGTTTAATATTATCTTGATTTTTCAGATGGGAAGTTCAGGTCTTCAAATGATTTTATGGTTGACAAATGTTTGGTCCTCCAATCTGCCAATCGACCGGTCTGTCAGTCTTCCAGTCAGCCAGTCGAAATCAATCTACCAGTCTGTCGGTTTTCCGGTTAATTAATTTTTTTGAAATATTATGTAACAGACTATAGATTTATAGTTTTGTTAAATTTTCTTAATTATAATAATTTTTCTAATTCTTCCTTGCCGATACCTGCTTGCTTTAAAATTTCTATTAAAGTACCTTTTGGTAAATCTTTCCGATGATAAGGGATAACGACTCTTCTTTTACTTTCAGAATGATAATATATTCAATGGCTTCCCTTAGTTCTATCCAGTACGAATCCTTTTCTTTCTAGTATCTTTATAACTTTTTGAGATGTTAGAGATGGAAGTTTATGCATGGATTCCTACCGTTAAGGTATATTCTAAAGTACCTTCATCAGTGGGTATCTCTTCGTGGTGTGATTTTAAACTTTCTAAGTATAATTCAATAGCCTCTTTCGCCATTTCTATTGCTTCTTCTATTGTTTTACCATAGGTAACGCATCCAGTAAGAGAAGGAACAGTTACTGTGTAACCCCCTTCGGGTTCTTTCTTAAGTAAAATTCTATAACTTATCATTTGTTGAGTAGACATTTATTTGACCTCCGATGAATTAATTTTAATTTTCCCGTCTGCCGGTCGGCCAGTCTAATTTAGTCAGCCAGTCTGCCAGTCTAATAATATATGTTCAGGATGTGAACTTAAGAAAATTATACTGTAAAAGAATTGTGATGTCAAGGGAAAAACAGTTTTCAGTTTATAGTTTTTGGTTTATGGTTTATGGTTTATGGTTTTTAGATTAAGAAAAGACAAGATGCAGGATGAAAAGATAGTTTTTGGTTTATGGTTTATGGTTTTTAGATTAAGAAAAGACAAGATGCAGGATGAAAAGAAGAAATAAAATACAAAGAAGGTACAACCTGGAATTGCTGGAACTTCTGCCCAATAACCACCTTAAAGAATTGGAATGTTAAATGTATCAAATTCAATCACTTCAGTTTTTTGTACACCTGGGGATGAGAACCAATCATGGCAAGTATTAGGAAAGGTTTTTCAACTTTAAATATCAGAATCCAATCGCTTTTGATATGTATTGCCTCA
>CAZWFH010000287.1:0-2565 GCA_964632105.1 uncultured Atribacterota bacterium | reverse complement strand
TGGAAGGCATTTTCCACAGTGGAATGATTGTTGAAGATGAGCGTTCTGATACAAGGACAAAGTTATGAGCATAAATAAGATGTCATAATCAGTATTTAACTGTCCCTAATCCATATAATCAAAATTCTAGGAAACAAGTTAAATAAATAAGGACAACAGGTCCCATATTCTTAAAATTTTTCTAAAAAAGAGGATTTTTAAAACTTATATAGTATATACAATAAAAGTTGTGAACCCCAAAAATTGCAAAAATTGTTCTACCATTTATCTATTAATGAGGTTTTCAAAATGAAGATGATTAAATTAGAAAAAATATTCGTAAATCCCAGCACACGCGCCCGCAATATAAAGGTTATTGAACGATTATTTAATAAAAATAGGACAAACACCTATTTTCATCATGGATATCACTTCTGCGAAGAACTATAATCTATAGAATAAATAAGGACAAACTCTATTTTAATTATTAGGGAGGGAATAAGATGAAAATCGGAATGATGTGTCTTTGGAATGCTGCTAATGGTCCTTCCATTCATGCGGAATTGTTGGGTCGAGCCTGGGTGAAATTAGGCCACCAACTTAGAATATTTTCTGCCCGGAAACATCCTGATGCCCGTCCAACCTTTCAAGAAGATGAGGATTTTGTAATCAGACATTTTAGGGTTGATGAAGTCATACCATTTACTCGGGCGACTTCCTTTGATCCTTCTCCGCTTTTAAATGAAGAATATGAAATCTTTGTCGCTCAAAATGTAGAGAGATTACCTGCTGAAAAACTACTTGAGGTCTTTCCCCAGATTAAGAAAAAAGCAATAACTGTTCAGGTCGTCCATGAGGGTAAAGCCCCGGAGGATCCCCTTTATTATCAATTTGACTGGGATGCTATTGTCTGTTTTGACCAGCGATATAAAGATTATCTGGTCAAATCTTTTCCTGCTGAAAGGATTCATATGATATCTTATCCTTATCATCCTCTCAAGCTGGGGAATAAAAAAGAAGCCAGAAGAAAGTTAAGATTGCCCCAGGATGAAAAGATTGTATTCTCATTTGGCTTCAGGTCAAAAGATGTTATATCTGCTTTACCTTATCTAAATGAATTAACCCAAGTATATCCTCTTCGATATGTAGTTATTGCTAATCCCGAAAGTGAACTGGATGAACTGTACAAGGCGAAGAAGAAATACAATTTTATAGACCTTAAAGTAAAGGCACTCCCTTTAGATGAGTTATATGACTATCTGTATGCTTCAGATGTGTTACTCATTAACAGGGAGGAGTCCTCCCAAAAGTATCCAGCAGTGGTGTCCAGTTCGGTCTGCCAACTTTTAGGTTCTGGCTGTCCCATATTGTTTCATCAGTCAAACTATGTAGAGTTACACGGAAATGAAATTATAAAATATCGCGACTTCGAAGATATGAAAACTAAACTTACTGAGCTATTCCAGGGTAAATTATTCAACCTTACTAGAATAGAGGATTTTTTAAAGAATTATGAAGCGGAAAGAATTGCCGAGAGATTTATAAAATTGTTTGAGAAGTTAATGGAGGCTCGAGAAAGGAGGAGAAGATGATATCCTTGTTTAATCAAACTATTCAAAAATTAGGTGATGGTGAAATCATTTTGCTGGACTCCGGAGATGCTATCTTCAAGATGGATTCTTTTAGAGACAATCCTATTGTAAAACCTCAAGACCTGGGGCTTATCTGGGATGAAGATGGTAAGCTAAAAATCGGGGCTGTTTTTAATGGGGGAGCTGAAATCTTCCAGGATAAAGTCATTTTATTACCAAGATGCCACCAAGGATATCGGAAAGGTAAATTCTTTGATAAAAAACTCGGTATAGAGCGCTCTTACCTGGAAAATTATATTTCCGAGGTATTGCCTTTGGTGAGTGATGACGGAATTAATTTCACTCGATTTCAAAATGTGGTAATCCGGGGCGATGGTACTGACCACCAGGACTTTACTTATGGAATAGAGGACTTAAGGATTATTAAATATGACCATAGATTTTTATTAGTCGGGTGTGGCAAAATTAAACCTCCCTTCAAAGGCGAGAATGCCGACCGAATTGCTATTTACTCCACAGAAGATTTCGTAAACATTTCTTATCATGGCCTGGTGGAATCATTTGATTCGCGTAATGCCATCCCTTTCTCTGAACCGATAAATGATCGCCACTATATACTTTTGCGTTTCCATCCTAATATTCACCTGGCTTGTCTTGAAGCTGGTATAGAACAATTATTAAATCCTTCTAAATACAAAAAAGAATGGGGAAAGATCTATAAGCAACGTCAGCAGAACCTTCTTTTAAAGGCGGGCTATTTACCCCATGAAGAGGAGAAAATCGGTCCCAGCACTCCTCTAATCAAGACTAACAAAGGTTGGTTGCTTATCTATCATAGTGTTGGTGAGATAGAGGGGGATATTTGCAAAGAGTATGGATTATCTGAAAAGATTAAAAGGGGATACTCAATATGTGCTGCCCTGTTAGACCTGGAAAATCCAGAGAAAGTTCTTTGCCGAACCAGACATCCAATTTACATTCCTTCAGCTCCTTA
>CAZWFH010000286.1:0-2572 GCA_964632105.1 uncultured Atribacterota bacterium | reverse complement strand
GCATAACAAAGGAAGGAATATTTGAGGAAGGTTTGGTCCATCTTTTGGAGAAATACTCTTCTGTCATCATCTGAATAAAATATTTTCTCTTTTCTATTTCCCCGGGTGGTTATGTGGTAAACTGCATTATCAAAACTTATTCTTAATGGTCTACTCATGGTTATTAATATAACATATTATTTTTATATGTCAAATGTGAAGACCTGACCCCTATTCCTGGAAGAGGATTTTTTATATCCAGATGTTGAATAATATATCCCCGAATCAAAATTATTATAAAAAATAAAGCCAGACTTAGAATGTAATTGTATTGGAAAAAATTCCGTAGCAATTAAAACTAAATCTGGTTTTTTAGTTAAATTAAAATCCAAAGTTGAATTCTATTAATTTTAAATAGACTAAAAAATATACTAGAATCCTCTTTTAAAATGATACAGAGAACCGTTGTATTATACTTATTTTCTTATTTTTATTTTAAAAGAAGAAGGGGGTACCCTCTTGTAAAGAGATTACACCCCTTCCAAAGGTATAAACCTATTACTTCCCTTTCTGTATAATAAGCACTGTATCCTCACCCCAAATGGGTGATCCATTATATAAATTACCGGTAAGTTTTAGCATTATGCAATCTCCATCACCGGGGATAGATCCTTCAGGGAGGTCAAATAATGCTTGGTCAACAAGGCCTAATTGAACAAGGATCATCTGAGCATCAAACTTCAGCGTTAGATCTATATAACCATCAGGTCCTTCAGTAGTACAGCCAGAACAGCTCTCATTGTCTATGAATGGTTCAAAGGGGGTTGCAACATCCTCAAAAGCCCATCTATCCGGACTTACACCTTCAAGAAAAATTGTATTTGGGTCAATGTCGCTCACATCGAAATTTTCTGTCCCAAGAATATCCACTGGAAGCATTCCCTGATTCTTAACGTTAATCGGGTTGGGGCAAGACTGGGATTTAATATCCAGAGGAACAGGTTCGATTATGAAGCAAATATCATCGAAGCCGACACCGGGATCAATTCCCCTTACGAATTCAAGTGTCACTTCACTAATTCCACTACCACTTATCTCTAATTTTTGATGACCTACACCAGCACAAGCATCATGACCAGGATTTGATGCGGGATCAGGACCAAAATATTCTACAACACTTCCATCGTCTCATGTTAATTTAACTTCATGTACTGTACCACCTAAAGGGTACCAATCGCCATAATCAAACATCGTGATGGAAAAACTACTAACCGTAACCCCTGCCCGGAAGGTAAAGACAATTTTGTCTCCGTTTCCTAGTGCAGTTGTAAGATCAACGGCACCAGCAGCATTAAGAACAGGACATCCGAATCCATATGAACCATTCAAACAGCCATTGCGAGTGCCGGGCGAAGTATTATATGCTGTATATTGAGTAAAACTTGTTCCCGCATAAATAAGAATCAAACTTTTACTTGCATTTTGAAGATCAATATTAAGCAAAAAAGGATCTACTATAGCCATATCTTCTACTGAATCTCCCTCACTAAGACCGGTACTCTCAAAATCGATACATTTACCGTTTGGTGGAGGTCCGTTTTTTGCTATACTGCTTATTCCGCTTTGAGGGGTAGCCGGAACTTGCCCGACATTGGACAGTAATGAACAGCCGGTAAGAACCAGACCTAAAATTAAAGCTATTACTATTAAATAAATTAACTTTTTTATTAAAATTTACTCCTTTCATTTTTTAATAAGATTGAAATGTAAATTTGAATCATTTCAATAGAATCAATAGACATCGCCTCCTTTTTAAGATTAAATAAAGCTCAAGTGATTTGTTTATACTATGATGAATGAATGTTGATTTTCTTTATTAGGTTGAAGATAAACTTTTAAGTAGAGATTTATAAGTAGTGCTTTGAATATTTTTTGGAATAGTTTTTCAAAGGCAGTTTTTAAGTAGATAGATGAAAAGATTTCTTGAGTGATTGTATGCTTAATAAATGTAATGATAAGAAAAATGGGGAACAATAGGTAAAATAAAAAACTGCCAATCTCTATTTAGTTAAAAAGTCGGCAGTCTGGCAGCCGTAGTATTGTATGAGATTGCTTCGCCTACTTTCAGCAGGCTCTCAATGACAATATTTTAGGCCCATAACTTTGCAGCCTATCCTTTGGGATAGTTTACCTTTTTCAACTTTTCTTGAAGTATTACTTTAATGCTTCACCTTCTTATTGAAAAAGTTTAATATAATATTTTAAATAGTAGGATAGAATATTATATTTCGTGAAATAATGAAAGGAACAAAAAAAATACATTTTTTATGTTCCTTTATATATAATATACCACATAAATCTAAAAAAATCCTTCTTTTTTTGGAAAATATTTTAAGATATTTTTTGGTGTTTTGTAAATTAAGTCTATATATATTGTAAATAGAGATTGCCACGCCCTGATAAATCAGGGCTCGCAATGACAGAAAAGAAGATACGGGCTTGATGAATCAAGCCCCTACATCAGAAAGAAATAAAAAGTAAATCAAGTAGGAGGTAAATGATTAATTCATTTACCGTCCTCTCACACCACCGT
>CAZWFH010000285.1:0-2595 GCA_964632105.1 uncultured Atribacterota bacterium | reverse complement strand
AGGCAATCAAGCTAATCAGGGATAACCTCTCTCTGCCTGTATATCCCCTCTCCCCTCAGGAAAAGGGACCATAGTGAGGGAAAACGTAGGGGTTCGATTCATCGAACCCGTAAAATTCCGGGGCAGATGAATCCGCCCCCTTCAAAAATCGAAAACCAAAAACTAATCAACGAAAGGAGATTCAAATGTCAGAACTAAAAGAACTAATCACTAAAGCCAAACAAAAAAATGTAAAAGCAATGGAGGAATTATTCAATCAATTTAAACCATTACTAAAATCAAGAGCCAGGAAGTATTCTCGATACGGTTTGGAATATGAGGATGTTTTTCAGCAAGCTGTACTAATATTTATTTTAGCTGTTTACAACTATAAAGAAAAACCCCCTACTACCTTTGCCGGTTATATGAAAAAGAGAATCGACTGGGGATTGTGGGTCTATTATCGGGAATATCTTAAACAACAGATAGAAATATCCAGTGGCCTAAAAATAGGTGATTGAGACTTGTAGGGGCGTATTGCCATACGCCCCTACCAAATATCAGAAGGAGGATAATGCTTTTGAGTAGATTAGAAAATATCTTACTAAACAATAATTTAGAAGAAAATTATAATCTTTTGACTAAAAGAGAAAGAAAAATTATCAATTTGTATTATCTTGAGGGATATAAGGATAAAGAGATAGCAAAGATTTATGGTGTTTGCCAGCAATCGGTAAACGAAAGTCGTAAAAAAGGAATAAAAAAATTAAAATATTTTTAATTTTTTTTAAAACTACCCTGTAAAATCACCTCTTTTTTGCTCTTACTAAGTAGAGGAAGTTTTTAGCTATGCTAAAAACTGTGATGAGTAATAAGTAATGAGTGATAAGCCTAAAAGTCATAATGTCATTGCTAAATCTTTTAATTACTCATTACCCCTCACACATTACGCAATTAACTTACTGGTTAATTGCCAGAAAGGAGGTGATATAAATGGCAACAGTCGTAACAGTTCCCCGTGATTCAAGCCTACAGTTAAGACTGGTAGTAGGCACTAACCCTGAAACCGGAGCACCTATCATTAACAGCAAGACCTTTAACAAGATTAAATCTACTGCTCTCGAACAGGATGCCTATGATGTAGCTAATGCTTTAGTGGACTTGCAGAAGTATACCGTAGATGAGATCAGATTCGAAAAAGAATCCCAACTAACGGAATAAGTTTTTAGCCAAGCTAAAAACAGTAATGAGTGATAAGTAATAAGTGATAAGCCTAATTATTTAAGTAATTGTATACTCATTACCTGTCACATATTACGCAATTAACCTACAGGTTAATTGCTAAGAAGGAGGTGAAAAAAATAAGATGGCCAGCGAATTAGGAGAAGTAACCAGTTATAAGAGACTGTATATGCAGTTTAGAGATAGTGCAGCTAAAACCATAAATCTGACCTTGAATAACCCTAAGAACGTAGATGACGGAGACTATGTTGACTTAGTTGCACAAGATGCAGCAGTAGAAGGAGTGATGGATACGATAATCACCAAGAACATCTTCCATAATAATGGTAATGACTTAGTAGCCAAAGTGAATGCTCGGATACTTGATTACAAGTCTACTGATGTTATGGATGTGTAGGAAATAATGGTTAACCATTATTTCCAGTTTTTAGTTTATAGTTTTTAGTTTGTAGGGGCGTATGCAATACGCCCCTACTTCTTCACTATATACTATTATATACTAATTTAAAACGGAATATCTTCTTCTGATATTGAAGTATCTTCATTTGTTGGTTCATCAGGAATATTCTCTTCGCTTTCTGCGGGACCTTCTTTTACAGCACCTGTATCTTTCACTAAATCTAAAAATTGTACAGTTCTGGCGTTAATTTCAAAAGAAGTTCTCTTGTTTCCTTCTTTGTCCTGCCAATTATTAGACCTTAATTCGCCGCTTATAGCTACCCTTCTGCCTTTTTTTAGAAATTGTGAAACATTTTCTGCCTGCTTACCCCAGGTTGTCACATTTATAAAGAGAACGTCTTCTACGTTATTTCCTTCCTGATTTCTATAAGTCCTATTTATAGCAATACCAAATTTACATACCCCTGTCCCGCCGGGTGTGTATCTTAATTCCGGGTCTCTGGTTAATCTGCCAATACCGATAAAACTGTTTAAGTCACCAAAAGTAGCCATAAAAAAATTTCCTCCTTTTTTATTTTAAATTTAAATTTTTTCTATATACCGTACAGTGGGTCGGATTTATCCGACCCGATTTTTCGGATTCGATAAATCAAACCTCTACCCTTGAAAAGGCGTATCGCAATACGCCCCTACCTCTCTACGATAATCCGCTAATCACGAGATACAAGATACGGTTTTAACCCTATAGACAGGCGAGACGCCTGTTCTACGAAAATAACAATCTATTATTTTTATTCATCACGGCAACGCCTTGATGCTACAACACGACACATTGTAATCCTAAACACATTACTCATTACGGGCAGACACAAGGTCTGCCCCTACTAATTTTTCCTGTATTTTCTTTTCTTCACTATACGCTATACGCTCTACGCTATTCTTTATCATTTTATCACAATGTTTACCAGTTTCCCA
>CAZWFH010000284.1:0-2602 GCA_964632105.1 uncultured Atribacterota bacterium | reverse complement strand
ACGAGAAAGACATTCAATATATCAATAAGGCTTCTGAAATATTAGTAGAATTAGCAGATAAAGAGAAAAGAGCAATGAATATTTTGTTAAATGCTTGTCAGGTAAAAGCTTTTTAATAAAGCTACTATCTTTTAGGGAACAAGTAGTACATCCTTGAAATTTTTATGCTTTCATGATAGAAAATTATTATAAGATTATTATTTTTTAATAAATTACTATTATAAGTTATAAGTTAATTTATAATATTGGATTAATTACACAAAATAGTAATATACAAGGGGCACGATACATCGTGCCCATAGGAGAAATTCTATGCCAGATAAACTCTCCGCAAATATGCTATATAATTTTATCAAATGTCCTCACCGTTTAACCCTGGATCTTTTTGGAGATTATTCTAAACGGGATCCCATCAGCGCATTCGTGAAATTATTATGGGAAAAGGGCACTGATTTTGAAAAACAAGTAATAGAAAACCTACAGATACCATTCTTAGATTTACACTCCTACTCAAGAATCGAAAAAGAAAAACGAACTAAAGATGCCATTGATAATGGCGTGGAATTAATATACGGCGGTCGAATAAGTACAAAAAATCTAATCGGTGAACCTGATCTTTTAAGAAGAAGCGTTGATGGATACATTAGCGGTGATATAAAAAGCGGTTCTGGTTTAGAGGGAGAAAGTGATTTATCCGAAGGTAAACCAAAGTTCCACTATACAGTCCAGCTTGCCCTTTATACCGACATACTGGAAAGGCTCGACATATCGGCAGGTAGAAACCCCTTTATTTGGGATATTCATGGACGAGAAATTGAGTATGATTTAAATTCTCCTCAAAACACACGAAAACCAGAATCTTGGTGGACTAAATATACAAACTGCTTAGAAGCAGTTAGTAAAATAGCCAATCATAATCTAAAAACATTGCCTGCCTACTCGGGAATATGTAAATTATGCCAGTGGAGAACCTATTGTCTCAAATGTTTAAGAAAAGCTAATGATTTAACCTTAATACCTGAATTAGGACGTTCAAAAAGAGATGTTATGATTAACCATATAGGTTCGGTTACTGAATTAGCTCAAGCTAATCTAAACCAATTTCAAAAAGGGAAAAAGACTATTTTCCCAAGAGTGGGTAGAGATACCCTGGAGAAATTTCAAGAAAGAGCAATACTTTTATCAAAAAGTGGCTCTAAACCCTATTTGAAAAGTCAAATCACCTTGCCAGATGCCCGCACTGAATTATTTTTCGATATTGAAACTGACCCGATGAGAGATATCTGTTATCTGCATGGATTCTTAGAACGTCGTAATGGGGATAACGGCAGCGAGCGATATGTTGCTTTCTTCTCCGACCAACCAAATGAGCAAGAAGAAAAACAAGCCTTTAGTCAAGCTTGGGAATTTATTCAAAAATCAATGCCCTGTGTAATTTACTATTATTCAGCCTACGAAAAAACTCAATGGAGAAAATTACAAGGAAAATATCCGGATGTAATGTCCGAAGATAATATAGAAGAGATGTTTTATTCCGATTATACAGTTGATCTCTACCTTGATGTGGTTAAGAAAAAGACAGAATGGCCGACCAATGATTATTCAATCAAAACTTTAGCTTCTTATCTGGGATTTCACTGGCGTGATGAAAGTCCGTCTGGTGCTGAATCTATTGAATGGTATCATCGGTGGGTAGAAACCGGTGATGTAAACATAAAAAAGAGGATTCTCAAATACAATGAAGATGACTGTATTGCCACACGTGTTTTACTGGATGGCATTTGTTCGTTACCTTTATTCCAATCTTATTGATTAATAATTTGTGAATAAATTAAATAGAGACACATGTTCATGCTCAGTAATTAAGTAACTTATTTGGTATAATTATGACGAAAATCTCTTTGAATTGTTTTTTATCTGGGTAGAAAAAGCAAATCGGACAAAGTTTTTGGTAAGAGAATATTGGGAACCTCAGGCCAAAGAAAAAAAAATGGGGATCAAGTTTTTATTATTGATAGTCGAATAATTTTCTAAATTATATTTTATTTTATGCTCTGTAGACTCATTAATAAAGTGTGATCTTTTATGACTTGAGCGATTGGAATATTTAGCAAGGAGGATAAAGATATGAAACTATTGATGATTTATGCAGATAAATTTGCTTATAAGACGAGTAAGAAGACTTTGGAAACAGTTGAAGAATATGAAGAAGAAAAGCAAATAGAAGATGTTTTGGTAGGATTTATTCAAGTTGAAAAAGAAGACGAAGAAAAAATTGACAAAGTTGAAACTAAATTAATTAAAAACTTAAAATGGGCAGCTAAAAAGAATGACACAAACAATATTCTATTACATTCTTTTGCTCATCTATCTTTAAGTAAAGCTGAACCGGAAATAACCAAGTTAATATTTAATAATGCTGAAAAGCGATTAGAAAATGCAGGTTATAAGATATGGCAAACTCCCTTTGGTTATTTTTTAGACTTGGACTTAAAAGCACCCGGTAAATCTTTAGCAAGAATCTTTAAGGAATTTTAGCTAAAAAATAGGGTTTTTCATTGTTTTTGTAGTATAAAATGTTAGGAAATTAAAGAGTGGAGAT
>CAZWFH010000283.1:0-2610 GCA_964632105.1 uncultured Atribacterota bacterium | reverse complement strand
CCTTTACTTGGATTTTTTCGCCAGTACGTGGATTTCTTGCCATTCGAGCAGCTCTATGTCTTACACCAAAAGTTCCGAAACCTACTAATCTAACTGCATCACCTTTTGCTAAACAACCAGTAATATTTTCAAATACACTTTCGACAGTTATTTTAGCTTCCCGTTTGGTACAACCAACATCACCTGCCACTACATCAATTAATTCGCCTTTGTTCACTATTTTCACCTCCTTTCATTTTTTAAAATATCCTAATAATAGATAAAATACAAGTATTTGTAAGTATTTCATGCCTACTACTTATATAATATACGACAAGTATTTTAAAAATCCTTCTTTTTTTAGAAATTATTTTTTATTTTTTTAAGAAAAATCAGTGTTTTTAAGCATTTTTTAGTAAATTTAATCTAAATTGTCATTTATGAGATAGTTTTATTATATATAAAATAGAAATATGTTGAATAATTATAAAAGAAATTGCTATATATTGCAAGTGTTCTAACCTATTGAGGGCAATTTAGTTGTAATAAAAGCCCCAAAATCTTTATTTAAGCCAGGGTTCTAAGTATTTAGCAAGGAAAACGATTTAGTATCTCTTTGATTTTAGGGGGTATTTTTGGTTATTTTTTATGGTATAATAAAAAATAAGTAGATAGCGTAAGAGTAGTTAGACAGTTACCCAGTTTACCAGTAGGTTTTATAATGTGTAATATGTGTTAAGTAATCAGTAACCTAAAACTTGACACCAATTACTAAATACACATCACTCATCACTATTTTTCTATACGCTAAACGCTACCCGCTCCACGCAATACGCAATACGAAAAAAAAGGAGGGTTTTAGGAAATGTCAAAAGATATATTGTTTCAAAAGAAAGGGAAAATATTTACCTGCATTTTTATTGCTTTATTGGTTTTTCTTTGGTTGGGTATTTCCGGAATTAATTTTGCTCAAGGCCCCAGTCCGGAGGAAGTCGAAAAGATGAAAAGTATTCAAATTATCAATCCTCATCCCGTTTTTTCTCTCAGATTATGGTTAGATAAAGAGCGGGGAGCCACCTATGCACCGGGAGAGAAGATTAAAATTTCCTTCCAGGCCTCTCGGGATTCCTTTGTAACGCTTTATAACTATGACACCGAAGGCAGAGTGAAAATTATCTTTCCCAACCAGTATTCACCGCATAATTTTGTAAGAGCCGGACAAATTCATTCCGTTGAAGGTCTGATTGACCCACATACCAGACCAGGGATTGAATATGTTCAAGGATTTGCTACCACCAGACCAATACTTATTGGTGATAAGGAAAAAAATCTAATCTCCAAAGAATTTATGCCAGAAATAAGCAAAAATTATAGAACCTTTACCAACATAATTAAGGGTATAATAATATCTATGCCTCCTACCATCTGGACCTCGAGTAATATATTGAGTTATCCGGTAAGATCAATAACTCCTCCCACTTCTTATAGCAGGATTGTAGCGACTTCCCAACCTCAAGGAGCGAAGGTATATCTGGACAATGTTTATAGGGGAACGACCCCCTTAAATTTGGATAGGGTTACCACAGGTCAGCATCAGATTAAATTGGTAAAGACTGATTATCAGGATTGGAGTAGTTATATCTCGGTATCACCTTCCCGGACCACTACGGTTTCTGCTGATTTGGTTCCTTTTCCTGCATATGGTTCAATTTCTATTTCCTGTAATCAGGGTAATGCTAAGATCTATTTAGATGGAAGTTATGAAAAAAGGACTTCTGCTAATAAATCGGTAGAAATAAAGAATGTTAGAAAAGGTTACCATGAATTATTGATCGCTAAAGAGGGTTATCAGGATTGGATTAGTACCATAATGATTGTTGCCAACCAAACTCGTATGGTCTCTGCTTACTTAGTTCCCGAAATCAGCTATGATGGTTCCATTGCTGTTTATTGTAATGTAAACGGAGCAAAAATATTTGTAAATGGAACTTATAAGACAACGACCTCATCTTCTCAACCAAAAATCTTAGAGGAATTCAGAGAAAGGACATACGAGATTACTCTAATTAAGGACGGGTATAGAACCTGGGTAGAAGATATTTGGGTATATGCCGGTGAAACTACTTCTCTTTATGTAGAGATGAAAGAAATAGAATATTAAAAAGCAATTTTATTGAAAAATATTTGAAGAAAAGATAAAAAAGATAAGAAGACAATAAGAGAAAATATATTAATTGTTCTTTGCTAAATCTTTGTGCAAGTTTAAGTTAAAAACAGGTTAGAATGATTTTTAATCTGTTTTTAACTTAAACTTATTTTTTTCTTTATTTTTATTTAATCAATTTTCTTATCAATTTTTTATTAAGAGGTAAACTGTTTATAATTTTTAAGCCCATACAAATTTATTACAAGGGGGATATAGAGAAGATATGAGCGAGATTGATGTAGTAATTATCGGTGGAGGACCTGGCGGATATGTAGCGGCCATAAAAGCTGCTCATTTAGGATTAAAGGCAGTACTGGTGGAAAAAGATAAGTTAGGGGGAGTCTGTTTAAATAGAGGTTGTATTCCTACCAAAGCTTTGGTAAGTACTGCAGAACTATTAAACCATCTCCAAAGGGCTGAGGAAT
>CAZWFH010000282.1:0-2611 GCA_964632105.1 uncultured Atribacterota bacterium | reverse complement strand
ATTAAAAAGGCTAAGGCTTCTATTCCAACCTTTTCTCCTAAGTTTAATCCGGTTAGTCGAGAAAAAATCTCAGAACGAAAAACATTTTCTTCTAGTAAAGAAAGACCCAGAGCGTCTATACCAATTACTCCGACTAAATCTGTAGTCGATAAAGGAATTACCGGCTCGTGAGAAGCAGGTGCTTTTACCGGTCTTCCTGCTGCCCCATCGGCTTCTACCAAAAAATAATCTGCTAATTTGTCCTCCCACCATTTATCTAAATAAAGGGGTTCGGGACCCGAAATTTTTTCTCCTTCTTTTTCTTTTATACGATGATGGACCAGTACTATTTCCCTATTTTTATTTTGATAAAAATATTTTTTAATATTATCTTCCATAATTTTTTCATCATTAAATTCAATTAAGTTTCCTTTTTTTATAAAAGGAGCTAATTGCCAGGTAAACATATGAGTAGTAGTAGTTAGGATAATCTTCTTTTTCTGTTTGCTTAATTCCTGAGCTAACCCTTTAAAAAGAGTACTCTTCCCACCTGCACCTACAAGAGATATAAAAGCTCTCTCTTTTAAATCTAAAGCTTCACTGATTAACATTTAATTAATCCTTATTTATGATAGTAATTTAGTTTCTCTAACTATACTTTTTAACAGGTATAATATTCTTACTTTTTAAAAAAATCTTTCTTTAAATCTCTTATTATTTTTTCTGCTGTCGCAGGTAATTGCCTTATTCTTACTCCGGTAGCATCATAAATAGCATTTAAAATTGCCGGTACAATATTATTAAATGAAGGTTCTCCTATGCCTTTGGCTCCGTAAGGTCCTAAACCACCGCCTGATTCAATCATAATAGTTTTAAC
The DNA here is from genome assembly GCA_964632105.1 of uncultured Atribacterota bacterium. Lineage (GTDB taxonomy): Bacteria > Atribacterota > Phoenicimicrobiia > Phoenicimicrobiales > Phoenicimicrobiaceae > Sediminicultor. Next base: position 1,755 of record CAZWFH010000282.1, on the reverse strand, counting down.
TTCCGGAGAATCAACAGCCGTAGGAATAAGATATTCAGCCAAAGAAGGAGTTTGAGGAATTCCCTTTTCTATAGCAAAATCTTCAGATAGAGCATAACCTATTCCCTGTATAGAACCGCCCTCCATCTGTCCTTCTACACAGGCCGGATTAAGTGCCTTCCCTATATCATAACAACTGACAATTTTTAGAACTTTTACCTGTCCAGTTTCTATGTCCACTGCTACCTCTACTGCTTGAGCACCAAAAGTAAAATCGGGGAAAGTCATACCCTTTATATTGGTTAAATCTGGTATTCCGGTAAAAGGTGCATTAAATTGAGCCTCCGAATATAATTCTATCCCAGCTGCATTACAGGCTTGTATAGCTTCCGTCAAAGGTAAATATTCTGATTCATCATATTTTACTACCACCTTTTCAGAAACAATATCTAATTTATCAGGATTAACATTTAAAACCTCTGCTGCTTTATTTAAAATTCGATTTCTAACTTCTCTTGCTGCTTTAAGTGCAGCATTCCCTGACATATAAGTTTGTCTTGTAGCCGTAGTAGTTCCAGCTAGCGGTGTTAACATGGAATCTGTATTATAAACCTTTACTTTTTCCATAGGAACTCCCAATTCATTAGCCGCGATTTGGGATAGGAGAGAAGCCTGCCCTCCGCCTAAATCAGGTATTCCGCTTCTTACTATCAAACTGCCATCGGTTTCTAATTTTACATAGCAGCGGGAAGAGTCCCGAAGAAAAGTCATTCTCCCATAACTCATCTGCCCCATAGCTATACCCCGGCCGATTTTAATATTTTCCTCCTTAGAAACAGTGGGTTCTCCTAAACCCGCCCAAGCTTTTTCTGCAGCTTCCGGCAGAGCTACATAAGTTTTTATCACCTGCTCGGTGGTAGACAGTGCATCTCCGGTATGCATACAATTTATTTTCCTAATTTCTAAAGGATCCATATTTAATTTTATCGCTAATTCATCTATCATACTTTCATAACCGATATTAGCTTGGTTTGCTCCAAATCCCCTAAAAGCACTGGAAAAAACATTGTTAGTTAAAACCATCTGAGTCTTTATTTTGACATTAGGAATCTTATAAGGACCGGCTGCGCTAACTGTAGCATATAAACCTACCCAGGGACTTAAGTAAGTATAAGCTCCGGCATTTCCGATATAGTGTGCCTCTAAAGCTATAATTTCCCCATTCTTCTTTGCTCCAATTTTATATTTTTCGATAAAGGCATGTTTCTTAGAATGAGCCATTAGCGATTCTTCTCGAGTATAAACTAATCTTACCGGCTTTTTAGTTTTCAAAGTAAGCAAAGCGATAAAAGACTCTACGGTAATATCTTCTTTCCCCCCAAATCCTCCTCCTATCATTGTACCGATATAGCGGACTTTATTATGGGGAAGATTAAGCACTTCTGCTACATCTCTAAAATGTTCTATAACCTGGCTGCATACCCTGATATTAATTGTTCCATAATCATCTAACCAGGAAATTCCAGCTTCCGGTTCTAAGTAAGCATGGTCAATAAAAGGAATTTTAAAAATATCTTCTATAATCACTTCAGATTCAGTAAAACCTTTTTCTATATCTCCAGTAATACAACCGAATTCGTTTACTATATTACTATCTTTTTCTCCGACTAAATAAGCATTTGGTTTCATGGCCTCTTCCGGGTCAAAAACTCCGGGAAGAAGTTCATATTTAATTTCAATTAAATCACAAGCTCTTTCTGCTATCTCTTCAGTCTC
>CAZWFH010000281.1:0-2628 GCA_964632105.1 uncultured Atribacterota bacterium | reverse complement strand
CTATTAAAGATTGAAGGGTTTCTTCCTTTTCTTCAGTTTCTGTGGGTTTTTCTTCATATTTTTTCTTAATTTCTTCAATTTCTTCATAATAAGGTTTCTTAATTTCCGGATACTCTTTTGCTTTTGGAATTTCAAAATATTTTTGATGAACTGTGCAATAGGATATTGGTTCTGTGCCTTTTATGAAAGCTACCGTTAATATTTCCGGACAAGAATCAGTAGGTAAAAGCCCGGATTCTTTACAAACAGATATTTTAGTTATTTTATCTGGTTGCAAAAAATCTTTTTTTTCATTATTTTTAAGGGCATTTTTCATAAATTTAGCCCAAATCGGGGCAGCAACCACTCCACCAGTCATTTTATTACCCAAAGGTTTTCTATCATCATTTCCAATATAAACCGCAGTAACCAAATCCGGAGTAAAACCAATAAACCAGGCATCAACAAAATCATCGGTAGTACCGGTCTTTCCTGCTGCTGGCCTATCTATCTTCGCATTCCAACCAGTTCCTCTTTCTATTACTCCCTTCATCAAGTCTATAAGCACATAGCAAGTCTCTTCTTTAAATACTGTCTTTTTTTGAGTAATATTCTCTTTTATAATTTTACTTTTATTGTCTTCTATTCGAATTATAGATACAGGATCAACTTTTACTCCCAAATTGGCAATAGTAGCATAAGCGGAAGCAATTTCCAAAGGGGTTATCTCTGAAGTACCCAAAGCTAAAGAAAGATCCGAGCGAAGTTCACTTTTTATTCCTGCTTTATGAGTATAATTTATAACTTTTTTTATTCCCACTTGTTCCAATAATTTTACTCCTACTACATTTATAGATTGTTCAAACGCTTCTCTGAGAGTAACTGGTCCGCTAAATTCTTTTTCGTAATTTTCAGGAGACCATCCATTTTCGAAAGTAATCGGAGAATCTTCTATAATATTACTGGGAGTAAATCCATTATCTAAGGCAGTAAGGTAAATAAAAGGTTTAAAAGCAGAACCGGGTTGGCGGTAAGCTTGAGTTGCTCTATTAAATTTACTTTCTCCAAAATCTTTTCCTCCCACCATTGCCTTAATATGACCGGTCTGAGGTTCAATGGCTATTATTGCTCCTTCATGTCCGGATTCTTGAAGTGCTTTTTCAGCAAAATTTTGAATCTCTAAATCTAAGGTAGTATAAATTTTTAATCCACCTTTGTAAACTACATTAGCTCCATATTCTTCTAAAAGTTGAGAAAGAATGAAAGTAGAAAAATAGGGAGCTATAAGTTTATCTCTTTTATTGCTATAATTAAGTTCAAGGGGACTTTGTTTAGCTTTTTCCATATCCTCTTTAGATATGTAGCCTAATTTAAACATTCTATTTAATATGATATTTCTTCTTTTCAAGGACACTTCCTGATTAAGAATTGGTGAATAATAAGAAGGTCCACGGGGGATTCCTGCTATTAGTGCACATTCTGCAAGGTTTAAATCTTGTACATTTTTATTAAAATACATTTTGGCAGCAGATTGTACTCCATAGGCACCATGCCCAAAGTATATTTCGTTTAAATACATTTCTAAAATTTCATCTTTGGTGAAAGATCGTTCTATTTGTAAGGCCAACAAAATGTCTTTTAATTTTCTATTCAAGCTAATTTCTCGAGTGAGAAAAGTGTTTATAGCCAATTGTTGGGTTATTGTACTGCCTCCTTGAGGTTTGTTATCTTTACTGGACAATAAAATCAAATTTTTAAAATTTTCCCATTGAGCACGTATAATTCCCCGTAAACTTATCCCCTTATGTTTATAAAAATCTGAATCCTCAATAGCAATAGTGGCATTAATTAAATTCGAAGGAATTTTAAATAAAGGAACTGGATCTCTATTTTCCTGATAAAATTCGGTGATAATTTTACCATTAATATCATATACTTTGCTGTTTATAGCATCTAAAAATTTGTTTCCTTGAACCATTTCTGATATTTTTTGATTATTAAGGGTAGCTAAAGCGATAAAAGTAATAGCAAATGTCAGGGCAAAAATTATAATTATCAATAATATTTTTTTGGATGAAGAAATATAGTAAGATTTTTTTGTTTTATTTTTTGCTGACAAAGCAAAACTCCTTTTTTCGTATATCGTATATAATATAGCGTTTAGCGTATAGTAAATTAGTCATTAGTGAATAGTCGTTAGTCGTTAGTTAAAATTCTTTGTAAAAACTTTTTATTTTTCTAATCTAGTAGTTATTTAGTTTTTTTGCTTTAAACTAAATACTATTATATGCTATTTACCAATTAACGATAACTAATTAACTATCTAATAACTAATTTCATACGCTCCTACTTGCACCTTGCACCTTCTTCTTTTATTCACGCGATACTCGATACGAATATATTATATCATAAAATTATATTAAAATTAGAATAGTGCTTTAGTGTGTATTAGTGTAAACTTTAGTGAAGTAGTTAGATAGAAAAGTTATTCTTACCTTTTTTTACTTTTTCTCAATTTATTTTCTTTTTCTTTCTTTACGCGATACGCGATACTCGATACGAATTTTATTCCAACTCTTTTAATATAAAATAAACTATGTTATAATTTCAAAAATTAGATATGTTTATTATTGGGATATTTTAATATGA
>CAZWFH010000280.1:0-2632 GCA_964632105.1 uncultured Atribacterota bacterium | reverse complement strand
CTACAATCATTGTTCTAACCGGGGCAGTCGAGTTGTTCATAATCAAACGAGAGGAGTTCCCTTCATCAATTACCAGAACCGTATCTCCTACCCCTGCCTGGACGGTATCTAAAGCCAAAACACTTTCTCCTTGTGGCTCTTCTTTATTATTCACAGGCTGAACAATTAAAATCTTATATCCTTGATAAATCGGAAGCTTTATAGTTGAAACTACATTACCGATTACTTTACCTAAAATCATAATTATTCTCCAATATTTACCTGATCAACTATGCCTATAATAGTCAGATCAGAAGGGTTAAACCAATTTTTAAGTCCCAGAGCTGCCTCTCTGCCGCCTTCATAGAATACAATATCATTTATACCTGCCTGAACCGTATCGCAAGCCACTACAGGATCACCAATTTCTTCCAATTTTTCATTAAGAGGCTGTACTAATAATAGTTTTATACCTTGAAAAGATTCTACTTTTTGGGTACAAACTACATTACCAATCACTTTTCCTAATTTCATTTCTAACCTCCAAATATTCAGCCCAATAAAAATTAAATTTATTGTATAAGAATTTCCTTTTTCCGTAATCCCTGTTTTAGTAGATACTCGCTTAGCAAGGCAAGGCGTGCCGTGCCTTCTTGTGCTAACGACTATTCACTATTCACTAACGACTAATTTAACTTTAAACAATTCTAAAATAACCTACCAGAACACAACGTCTTTCCCGGGTAAAAGTTCTTGCCCTGGTTAATCCCTCTCCGGTAGGAGTAGCAATGGTAAAAGAGGTATACCCGGCTCCCCCAAATCCTAAACCACTATAATTTGGTCCATTTTTTATAAAAAGAGAACAATTCATCAATTTAGCCATCTTGGAAAGTTTAGCAATATTCTTGGAATGAATAGAGGCGGTATGTCTAAAATTATGCTCACACTGCACGGCAAAATCTATAGCTTCATCAACATTATTAAAGCGAACCAGAGGAATCACCGGCAAAAGCTGTTCGGTCCAGACTAAAGGATGTTCCCTGTCTACTTCGCAAAACAATATTTTTGTCTGTTGGGAAATGCTTAAAGCAATATCCTGAGCAATCAAATGAGCATCTTTCCCCACATATTTTTTATTTGGAGCTCCCTCGTGTCCCGGCTTTCCAGGATCAGCAATTACCAATTTAGTAACCTTTTCAATTTGCTCACCTTTTAATTCATACGCACCATTTTTTATCATCTCTTCTTTTAATTTATCCGCAATCTGGGAAACAGCTAAAATCTCTTTCTCACATATACAGACAATATTATTATCAAATCCTGCTCCATTCACAATATCACGGCCGGCTTTAACCAGATCAGCTGTTTCATCTACGACACAGGGAGGATTTCCGGGACCAGCAGCAATGACTTTTTTACCACTGTTCATGGCTGTCTTAACTACCGCCGGACCACCGGTTACTACTAATAATCTAATTTTAGGATGTTTCATTAAAATTTGGGCTGAATCGATAGTCGGATTAGCAATAGCACACAGAACATTGGGAGGACCACCGGCTTTTACAATCGCCTGATTGATCAAGGAAATAGTAAAGCAGGAACTTTTTTTAGCCATAGGATGCGGATTGAAAACTACCGAATTCCCACCGGCAATCATGCTTATTCCATTATTAATAACTGAAGAAGTAGGGTTGGTAGAGGGTATTATAGAACCGATAACCCCATAAGCTGCTCTTTCCATCAAGGTCATTCCATTATCATCGGAGTAGGCTGTAGGCTCGAGGTCTTCTACCCCCGGTGTTTTTAAAGCAGCCAATCTATTTTTTTCAATCTTATCTTCTACTCGGCCAAAAGCTGTTTCCTCTACGGCCAATTTAGAAATTTCTTCCAGATTGCTCATAATTATTTTGCGTATGCTTTGAATTATCTCTCTTCGTTTTTCGAGAGTTAATTTCACCAGTTCGAGATGAGTAGCTTCAGCAGCATCAACAGCAGCATTTACTTCTTCAAAAATACCATCTTGACTTGAAGAAGGCCGGTTTAACGAATCATTTGATGTTGCTTTATTAATTTTGGCGCTTTCTAATTTATCAAGCACACTTTCAATTATTAATTTCAAATCTTTTTCGTTTATTTCCATAATTTACCACCTATGTGTAAATCTCTTTTTTATCTTTAATAAATAAAATAAGGTTTAATCTCCGGATGAGGGTTGGGAATAATGACCTCTTTACAAAGCAGACCTTTATCACCTATAGTCTTTACTGCTGCTTTGACTGCAGCTTCCACCTCGTCTATATTCCCTATCATTTTAATATAAGATTTACCGCCCATCCCCGCAGCCAATCTAATCTCGTTAATTAAAACATTGGCAGTCTTGGCAGCTATATCGGCAGCTTCAATACTGGCAACTACCGAAAAAGATTCTACTACGGCCACAGCATCCCAAATTTTACATTCAACTGTGCCGATAATTGCCGGAATAATCTGAGAGTGCAAATTGGAAATAAATAATTCGTCAACTATATAACCTTCTCCAATTTCCTTGCCAGCGGTAAGAGAAGCATCGACTGCTGCCACATCACCAGTAAAGAGAACTACAAATTTTCCCGGACAAATCGTCCTCGCATCTATTACTTTCACCGAGGCAGCT
>CAZWFH010000279.1:0-2636 GCA_964632105.1 uncultured Atribacterota bacterium | reverse complement strand
CATACTTCATATACCAAAAAAACCTTTGAACAAAATTATTCTAGAATAGTTTATATAAGTCATAATAAAAATAGGCTCTTAGAAAGAGCCTATTTTTATCACAAATATTTTGTAGTATTTTATTTAGGGGTTCTTGATGAATATTATTTTTAAAAAAACATTTAAAGTAAGGGAAGAGATGGTGGTCCCTTTAAATCCTCTTGAATTTTTTAGAGAGAGTGGATATTTGGAGAAAATTCAAAGGCAAAGGTAAATTTTTTTATTTTAACTTCTTTTGTAATCTATTATTTTTCAATTATAAAACTTCAAAGAATAATAGAGATAAATTTATTAATTCTTCCCCCCAACTCCGCTAAATAACAGCCTTTAGAGATATTTTAAAAAGATTTAAAAATTATAAAAATATTAATTATTTAAAAAAATAGTAAAAAAAGTTGACATGAGAATGATAGTGTGTTAAAATGTTAAAAAAGAAAAGAAAAATGTTAAAAAAATAACATTAAGGAGGTTAAAAGAAAGATGGACGTTTATACGGATGCATTAGGAATGATTGAAACAAGGGGTTTTGCAGCAATGGTAGAGTCAGCAGATGCTATGGTAAAAGCAGCAAGAGTAGATTTGGTGGGCTATGAAAAAACTGGTGGTGGATACAATACTGCAATCGTACGTGGTGATGTAGCAGCTGTTCGAGCTGCCCTTGATGCCGGAAACGCCGCAGCTCAAAAAGTTGGTGAAGTAATTTCTATTCATATTATTCCACGACCACATAGCAATGTAGATAAAGTTCTTCCTTTGGGCAGAGGCCCGGTCAAAAGCAAAAAAGAAAAAATGAGCACTGATTAATTGATACAATCATAATGCAGGAGGAACGAAAATGATACTGGCAAAAGTAGTGGGTACAGTTGTATCAACCAGAAAAGAAGCGAAAATTGAGGGCATAAAATTTTTACTTCTGGAGAAAATTAATCCTTCTAACATGCAGGGGAAGGGTGATTATTTAGTAGCAATGGATAGCGTGGGAGCAGGATTAGGGGAGGTAGTCTTTTATGCAGCCGGGAGCAGTTCCAGGATGACAGCTACTACCGAAGGTAAACCGAGTGATGCAACCATAATATCTATAGTTGACTCTATAGATATTAACGGGGAATATGTATATAGGAAAGACAAAGAATAGCAAACAGTTTCTTCAGATTTAGAAAAACTTAAAAAGAGGTTGAGATGATATTTGGTAAAATTGTGGGGACTGTAGTTAGTACCCAAATAGATGAAGGAATAAAAGGAAAGAAATGTCTTCTTGCTCAAACATGCAATTATAAAGGAGAAGTAGATGATAATTATTTGGTAGCAGTAGACCTTGTCGGAGCAGGTGTAGAAGAGATAGTGATAATATCTCAGGGGAGTTCTGCAAGACAGACGGAAAGTACCTATCAGAAACCAGTCGATTGTGTAATTGTAGGAATTGTCGATATGGTCGAAGAACACAATAAAATTGTTTTCAAAAAATAGGAGATATAGTTTAGAAGAAGGGGAATGACTTATGGTACTTGAAAATGTGCTAAGAGATATGGGAGTAGTAGGAGCTGGCGGTGCCGGTTTCCCCACCCATATTAAGGTAGCCAATAAATATGATGTAGTAATTGGAAATGGAGCAGAATGCGAACCTCTTCTTTATAATGATAAATACGTTATAGAAAGACAAGGAGAAGAGGTAGTAAAAGGCTTAGAGTTAATTATGCAGTCGACTGGTGCAAAAAAAGGGGTAATTGCCCTGAAAAAAAAAGACCTATCTATTGCGGGAAATATAAAAAAAGCTATTGCCGAAAAGAAAAATATATCACTATTCCTTCTTAAGGATTATTATCCGGTCGGTGACGAGTTTATTTTGGTACAGGAAATTACCGGCAAAGTTATTCCGGAAGGCGGAATTCCTCCGGATATAGGTTGTTTGGTAAATAATGTAGAGACTTTAAGAAATGTGTATATGGCAGAAAAAGGTAATGCAGTTACCAGAAGGGCACTAACCTGTATAGGAGAAGTAAAAAAACCGAGTATCATAATTGCACGAATTGGTACTTCTTTCCGGGAAATTATAAATCTTTGTGAACCTACGATAGAAGATTTTGTAGTCATTGTGGGAGGACCTATGATGGGCAAGGTAGTATTTGATCTTGATACGCCGGTAACTAAAATTACTACCGGGATTCTCGTTTTACCTCGAGACCATCCCTTAGTTTTAAAGAAGACCTTAAGAATTGAATATATTATCAAGCAAAGCAAAGCCGCCTGTTGTCAATGTAGTTATTGTACCGACTTATGTCCTCGTTATCTATTAGGTCATGAACTTTATCCTCATAAGATTATGAGACAGATAAACTTTGGGCTCGATCTTCCGTACGAAATAATTCAAAATGCTTTTCTATGCAGTGAATGCGGTCTTTGCGAGGTATTTGCCTGTCCGATGGAATTATCCCCTCGCATTATAAATCAAAAAATTAAGGAAAATCTTCTGGCAGCCGGTTATCAACCCAAGTTTTCGGGTAAAGAAAAAAAACCAAGAGAGATGAAAGAATATAGAAATATCCCCAGTTCGAGAATTAAAAATCGCTTGAGATTAGATAAGTATGATGAAGACGGCC
>CAZWFH010000278.1:0-2638 GCA_964632105.1 uncultured Atribacterota bacterium | reverse complement strand
ATTACCTCTCCGATAGGGCTCATATTTCTTTCATTTGTACATTGCTTAACTTTATCTGTTTGTTATGCCTTCCCTATATCTGCGATCTTTCGCAAATTCATCAAAAGACAAATATCTCTTGCGCTTTGAGTAATATTTAAGCTCTTTCAAATTCTCCACATCTTTTTTAAGATTCCTTACTTTCTTTAAGTTTACAGCCATTAGAACATTGCCAAGATCCCCTACTGAGGCGACCATCTTTAAGGACCTTAGGACTCCATACCTTACCGCAAATTTTACACATAAAAACTACCCTTTCTTCGTCTAAGATCAACACAATTTTAGGATTCAAATTTCTCATTCTCCTCACCTCTTTTGCCTTACTGCCTGAATTAAATAGAATAAAATCAAAAGATGGCTTGATATAAATTAATTAAAAATTTCTTGGTCCTTATTCAAAATTTCCTTTCAAATTCCTTTTTTGGTCCAGTCTTTCTCGGTTCATTGCCTTAGCCTTACCAATTATAATCATATAGAATTCTGGTTCGTTTATTTTATCCTCTTTTGCTAAATTAATTAGTTCCTGATAAAATTTATCGAATTTAGTTAAAAAATTCAACCTATCGAGGCACATTAATTTTCTCTCCTTTTTTTTATAAGGGGTAAGTAAAATCTGATTAAAAATCCGGCCGCTGGGATTCGATTCCTTAATTTAAAATCTAATCATCTTTTTTCATTTGTTATCGATTACCTTTAATCTTTTTTTAAATCCTTCTGTTTTGTTAATTTATTTTGAATTATCCAAAAACTTTGCTGCTGAAGTTATATGTTTTGCTGCCTTTTCGACTATTGAGGGGTTAATATTGTAAACCTCTTCCCAGCCTTTTTGTATAGAATCGGTATGTTCTCGGGCAGCCCAGGGGCCGGTCCCCACTTGAAAACCGTTAGCCCATTTATATAAAGGTGGCAACTTGATATTAAAATACTCTATGTAGGCCATTACATCTTCGTGACTCCAATTATAGATAGGGGAATAATAGACTACGCCGTGTTTATTTACTTTCATACCATCTTTGCCGGGGTCATTTCCGTCTTTTATCCGACTGCCAACCAGAAGCATATCAATTTCATTTTCTTCAAAATACCACTTCTGCCCGGTATTCTGAACAATCTTGTACCAGATGGAAGCTATTTTTCTATGCTGAGGAAAGAGCATATGCCGGTTTTTTGCCAGCCATTTTAAGTCCTGACCGGTATTAACAACTTCCAGGTTATTCGGACCATGTTTATCAGTCCAGTTAATCACTTCGGGATATTCAAGATTACTTCTAACCCAGAAGGTTCGATTGATACCGATCTGATGGCACATATGTTTTAAAACAATAGAATCTTTACCACCACTCCAGGATACTGCCACTTTCTTCCCCTTAATCTTCTTTTTGATCTCCTTTTGAGTTTTGTTCTTCAAACAAATTATCCTTTTTCGATACTCTGGATCTTCTTTCAATCTTTCTCTTATTCTTTCCAGAGTTTCTATCCATTCGTCCTGCTCTATTTGCTGTTTAATTCCTAAGATAATACCAACTCCTTTTTTTAATTTTAGGATATATTTTAAATTATTATATAACCCTATTTCTAAATATCCCCTTCTTTTAATCTTATTTAAATCCTTCTATTTTGTTAATTTATATTTCCTTATATCTTCTTTTAATTCTCTGCCTGACCTATAAGATATTAGGCCACTACCGAGAAAATTAATATTGGAATCAAATATCACCACATTATTTTAATTACCCCTTTTTTTAATTTTTACCAAGCAAAAATGCTTCATATTAAAAGACTTAATGTTTCATAAATTATTCTAATAAAATAATTTATAAAAATAATTGTATTTAATTATAAGAATTTAATTACCTCCTTTTTTGTTTTTTTGCTAAATAACTATTGGGGGTTTTGATTAATTTTTTGTTTGTCGTTTATTATATTGTAATTAATTACAGTATAAATATTGACGCTGCGGTTAAGTGTGACAACGTAAGATTAATAAAATAAGTAAAAAATGTTGTAGCCAGGCATGGCTATTCGAAGGAATACTGAAGAGATTTGAATATAAATTTTAATTGTTTTTTAATAATATTTTTTAACATTGTATTATAAATTATATCTGGTTTCTCTTAAAAAATCAAATGTGCGGATTACCTCGTTAAAAAAGTAACTTATTTTTTATACAGATATTTAGCTTAAAACTATTAAAATAAAGCTAAATCTTTATTTTTTACATTATTTTCCTTATAATGAGCTATCCCCTTATAAAGAGGATTTTCTAATATATATTTAATAGTTCCAGTATATCATTTGCCACCGGGAAACAAAATAAGTAAATATTTTTTACTTTTTCTACACTTCATATTTATTCGACAAAACAATTATAAAATCCTTCTTTTTTTAAAATATATCTCAAACTTTCCAGTATGTAGTTCTTGGTATTTACCGATAAATCGGAGAAAATCGGTTGCAGGTTGCTAGAGATAACAGAAAATGGCAAAAAGCGGGTTGCGATAAATCGCGGAATATCGCGAAAAATGTTTCCTGATAAATCAAGGGATATCAGGGATCAGGTTAGTATTGAGATAATAAATAAGCAATGAACTTATTTCTT
>CAZWFH010000277.1:0-2642 GCA_964632105.1 uncultured Atribacterota bacterium | reverse complement strand
GTGGACTTACTACAGGATTGGTAACAAATCGGCTTATATTCTCTGCCCAATTTGGGTAGATATATACTATTTTAGCATCTTTAAGATTTAGAAAATTTAAAACTTCTTCAATGTTTGAAGCAATACCATCTACAAAATTTAGTTTTATAGCCTGTTCAGCATTTAAAGTTAATATTTTATCTTTTTCTATTATATCTTTAATTTCTATGTCTTTGTCCACCATGGCGGCTGCTATCTCTTCCGAACGCCCTCTGCTTAAAGCAGTAGAAGTAAATTCAGCTCTTAAGGCCGATACAGTCTTTTCGTCCGCAGGTTGCGGTTCTGCTGCACCGATACTGGCACTTTTATCTATTAGAATATATTTTGCTGATAGAGCGATTAGGGCTCCTGCAGACCATGCTCTATTTTTAACGTAGGCTACGCTTGGTATATCCAGGCTCATTATCTTATCTCTTATCTGAGTAGCGGCATCAACCCTTCCCCCGAAAGTATCAATTTCTAAAATAACCGCTTTTGCCTTATTTAATGCCGCTTCCTCTAAAGCCCGCTGTACATAAGAAGATAAACCTAAGTCAATTGTTCCTTTAATAGAGACTAAATATACTTCATCTGTTTCATTTGCGTAAGTCTTTAGAGCAAATAAACTAAAAATTATAAATAGAGTTATAATTGTAAGAAATATCTTGCGCTTTTTATTTAAATTAGATTTTATTATCAAATAATTTACGCTCCTAAATTAGTCGTTAGTGAATAGTGAAATTAGTATCGAGTATCCAGTATCGAGTATATAGTCAAAGATAAGATGCAAGATAAATTAGTACAAGAAAACACGGTACGCCGTGCCTCTACTTTTCTTTTGTAAGGGCACAATGAATTGTGCCTTCTCTGTTTTACTGCCTTTTGCTTACCTTGCTAAGTGAGCATCTACTAAAACAGGGATTACGGAAAAAGAGAATTCCTATAGTATTTAATTACTTAGTTAACTGGTTAATAAATTATTAGAATTAAACTATTTAACTAGTTTATCTTGTATATTGTATTTCAAGCTAACGGCTAATTTATCAACAAATTGAGATATATATTTAAATTATAAAATTATAAAAACGAAGAAAGACTCAAAATACTTACCAAAGTAAGTCTGAGTCTTTCATTCTTAACATTAATTTTTTTCATTATCCAGTAAGTCCCGTACCATTTTATTAACTATTTTCCCATCTGCTTTCCCCTTTAATTGGGGCATAACTTCTTTCATGGCAGGACCAATATCCTGGAGACCTTTAAATTCAAATTTTACGAAAGTTTCTTCTACTATTTTTTTTATTTCTTCCTCAGATAATTGTTCAGGAAGATATTTCTTCACTATTTCAATCTCTTTTTTTGCCTTTTCAGCAAGTTCTGGTCTTTGACCTTTGGTAAAAATATCTAAAGATTCTTCTAATTTCTTTAAATTGTTGGCGACTATCCCAATTACTTCATCTTCGTTTAGTTTATCCTTTTTAGATATTTCAGCATTTTTAATTGCTGCCCTAATCAATCGTAAAGTCGATAATTTTAATTTTTCGTTTCCCTTTAATGCCTTTTTCATATCATTAAAAATAATTTCTTCTAATGATAACTGTTTTGACATCTAAAATCTACCTCTTTTTTTTAGTTTCCTCTGAGCAGCAAGCGCTTTCTTTTTCCTTCTCACGCTTGGTTTTTCATAATATTCATGACGCCGAAGATCGGATATTATTCCACTCTTCTGGCATTCCTTTTTAAATCTTCTAAGGGCGTGATCCATTTCTTCATTATCTTTAACTTTTATTTTGGCCATATTTACACCTCCCATCTTCTGCATATTAGGTTAACAAAATGATAGTGTTATGGGCGAAATTGTCATAATATCATTCTGTTCATCAAATTTGATTATAAAACATCAAGTTTGTATTACTATTTAAACTATCCAAATAAATATCTTTCATATTATATAATACAACTAAAAATTTATCAAGAAATTCATCAATTCATTCATCAATACCTGAGTACAAAACTTCTACATTATTATATTAACCAAGGCTTATGTCAAGTCTTTTTTTTGCTAACAACTTTTTTTAATAATACTTTTATTATATCTTTTATTTTAGAAATTCTCTATTATGCCCCGGACACATTCTTTCCCTTTTCGCGATACGCGATATTAATTTGACAAAAACCCTCTACAATATTATATTATATATAATCAATCAAATTAGTCGTTAGTTTCAAATACAAAATGCAAGATAAATTAGTTAGCTAGTTTAATATTAATAATTTATTAACCATTAACCAGTTAACCAAGTAACTAACTAACGATTCTATACAATTAAATTAAAAGGAGATTCAAGATAAACTATGTTGCGAATAATAAGAAAAAATATGAAAATTATACTAATTGTAGTAATTGCCGCCTTTGGTATATCTATTTTTTATGGCTTAGGTCAATACAGGTCCTCCGGCGGACAGAAAAGAACATACTATATTGCCGAAGTAAATGAATCGGGTATTACCTCTGACCAACTGCAAAGCGCTTTTTTAAACGCTATCTCTCGATACGATGATAAAACCCTTTCTAGTTTAGACCAATCGGCAATTGTTTCTTTTAAAAAGAATATATTAGATCA
>CAZWFH010000276.1:0-2653 GCA_964632105.1 uncultured Atribacterota bacterium | reverse complement strand
CTTTCTTAAGACCAGAAAACGGATTTCCAAATTCAGGCATGGCTACCTCCTTTTATTGAAATTTTATCCTTCCCTTAACCTTCTATTTTTTCCATAGGTTGCCCGCAACAAACTAACTCACCACCACCAACTTCCTTTACTTCAACAACATTACCACAAATTGCACATCTGTAAATTTCTCCAACTTTTTTAACATTGGCCATCTTTTCACCTCCTACCTTAGTAATTATTTTAAATGACAGTAGTTTCATACCACTGGTCAAGCCATGATGCCTTTTCATCAAAAGGATTTGTATTCATTGCGAAAAGAAAGAAATACGGATAATGTTTTTTAGTATATTTCATATAACCCAGCCACTGATAAGTTAATCTGAACGGCCTTGCCAGTATTACTAATATATATCAAGTAATTATTATGGATATGCTTTTGAGTATTTCTAAATCTAAAAAATAAAAGCCTGAGCTCCGATATTACAGAGCTTATACGAATTAGTTAGTATTTATGTATGTCCATCGGAACCACTTCTTTAGAGGCTTTTGAGACCATTTCACTGTGGAGTTTCCGATATCGCTTTTAAATACTAAAATTCTGAATATTATTGTAGGATATTTATCCCTGAGTAAACCATAGGAGATAAACAAGTTAGTAGGTCTCTTAAGCTTGCAATATTTAGAGAATGGAAAAAGTACCTTCTAATTTTACTGGGTGGCTAAAATTATCATACATAGGTGATACTTTCTGAGCTAATTGGTGTACTTGCTCGATTCTTCCTTTAGAATTCTTAGTTTTTACCTGCACCATAAATCTAACCTGCTTAAAGCCCGGTCTTTTTTTATTCTGCTCATCAGTCCACCCTCCAGAAACTACTTCTCCTTCCAAATCTACTTTCAAATCCTCAATATCAACTCTCAGTTTTTCAGCAGCGTATAGATAGGCAAAGAGAATGCACCCTCCTAAAGCCTGTAAAGACAGTTCAGCAGGTTTCGGCCCTAAGTTAGTACCATTCTCCTCTAAAGGCTTATCTATAATAAGTTTAAATCTCCGAGTTTCGCTCTCCAGCTTAGTACCTTGAATCCATTTAGCCTGAGCTTTTAAAGTTTTAACCATTGTTCTATTTTCCTCCTTTTTTTATGTGCTTCTCGAAAAATTCTCCAAAATTTCAATGCCTTCTTTTTTTTTATCCCAAAATTCATTATCAAAAGCCTTTTCTGTACATTGTCAAGGGGACGGTTCTTCTGACACACCTGTCACACTTTTCCCAATGCCTCAAAACCGGCAACGATATCCAGTAATTCTTCGGTAATCGAATTTTGCCGCTGACGGTTAAATTGAGAATTCAGATTATCCAAACGTTCCTCGATGTTTTCTTCGGCTTTCTGCATGGCCATCAAACGACTGGCGTTTTCGCTGGCCATCGACTCGATAAAAGCCCTGTATAAGGAAATATAAAAAAATTGATGGATGAAGGAATAGAATAACCGATTCCAGGGAAGGGTAAATGACGGTAGATTGCGAGAGGGCCATTTTTTTGAAGCTAATGCCTTTAACCATTCCTGGTCTAAGGGGAATAAATGAAATTGAAAGGGCTCAAATATTACCCCTCTCTTCAGCTTATTATAAAACAAATAAATATCATCTATTTTTTCCCGAAAGCGCCATGACTCCACCAATACCAGTAATTCTTGAATGGCGCTATTCAGGTTATACCTGGATTCGGGAAAATCAATCCTGGCTGCCGGTTGATAGCCGACTTCTTTTAACTGCTCTTCGCCTCTCTCTCCGATGACAGCTATTTTTAATTGTGCATAATCGATAGTGTTGGCTTTTTCCCACTCTAAGAAGGAATTGGCAACCATCACATTAAATTTACCGGCCATCCCTCTTTGCGAACCAAAGATAATTACTCCCATTCGTCTCTCATTTTTTAATATCGGTTTTTTTAATATTTCCGGTTTTTCCTTTAACAGCGCTTGAAAACCCATCTCAATGGATTGATGATATTCTGTAATTGCCTCTACCGCCCGTGCATGATAATGAATATTAACTGCAGCCAATGCCTTCATCGTTTTAACCACAGAGTATAAATCCTGGGCACTTTCAATTTTCCTTTTAATGGCTTCAAGCATCTGCATTTTTAGTGGTTTCTTCTCCTTTTAAAATGAATTGTTCGATAAATTGAAGAATCGTTTTTACTTCATCACTATCCAGTTTTTTATTATTCATTACTTTTTCTTCTAATTGGGGAAATTTGTCTTGCAAATTCTTTTTTATTTCTACTATCTTCTTTTTAATATCTTCAACCGAAACCTGATCCCATAACCCCTGATTAACCATGAGTAGAATTACAATCTGTTCCATCACTGAGTAGGGAGCATATTGATTCTGTTTTAAGACCTCTCTTATTCTTCTTCCTCTTTCCAGGATTTTTATGGTATTCTCATCCAGCTGGGTTCCGAACCGGGAAAATATTTCTAATTCTTGAAATTGGGAATAAGTTAAACGCAGGCTGCCCACCACCTCTTGATAGGAAGTTAATTGCGTTTTCCCTCCTACCCGGGATACTGACTTCCCCACATCAACGGCCGGCAAAAGCCCGCCCTGGAATAATTGAGGAGAAAGATAAATTTGACCATCGGTAATGGAAATAAGATT
>CAZWFH010000275.1:0-2671 GCA_964632105.1 uncultured Atribacterota bacterium | reverse complement strand
AAAAAAACAAATGCCTTAAAATCGATTGTAGATGGCCTCTTTTCCTCTCTCCCCCTGTATTTTATTAAAAGGATCTGTTAACCTGCTTTTATTGACTTCCTGGTAAATAGCTTCTGGTCATCTAATCCCCACGACCGCCCGCTAGGAGCTTTTTTTGCTACTGCACAAGGATCGCTCCCCGTATGCCCCACCCCCAGTTTCGCAAACTGTTATAATTCCCCTGTTAGCCAGGATAGTGTATACTTTAATGGAGTAGTTAGAAAGAAAAAATAATAAGAGAAGAATTGTAAAAATATAATAAAAAGGTTTAGACTTACCTATATATAAAATTATTATTTGTAGAATTAATAAAATTAGTTTATGATAAGCATAAGAATCTATAAAGATATACCACAAGGAAAATTAGTGGTTAATTTTCGAAACTTCACCTAGAGTCGTGCACAAACGAAGTAGTTCGATTATTTTAAATTATACACCATTGCTTTCTACAATAGAAAGGTGAAATATGGATAAAGAAGAACTTCAAGCAGAATTAGATACTTTATTTAATCCTGAACCTGAGGAGGATGGATTGTACCCTCCAGAGTATCCTCATGAACGGATAGCAAAATCTCATAAGCTAGATATTTCGTATATGAATAGGTTTGATTATGAAGGGTCTACCATACATCCATATACCCGAATTTGCAGTACAGATGAGCATAGGCTTATTTCTCTTAGTAGAAATCATGATGTTTCTCAAAGACTTTTTATGTCTGCCTTGCAATTATTTGGGGATAGCATAATAGCTTATCGTGATAAGAAGGAACGTAAAGGTCACCTTAGATACTATCCACCAATTGTTATGACTTTTTGGAGTGGATTTGAAACTCATGTTAGATATTCATCTGATGGTATGTTAATCACAGTAAAAGATATCCCTAAAATTGTTGAAGATTTTTTATTAGAGAAGGAAACATATTTAGATAAAAAAGGGGAACAATGTATCAAAAACAAATGGCAACCAATTTTAGATAGATATGCTTTATTGTTAAAGTATGGCTATAATTATGAAGTAGATAGGGGTAATAAGCATTGGCAGGCTCTTGAAAAGGCGAAGGAATTGCGGGATTATTACAATCATCTGGATATACACGAACCCCGAGCTATCTCCTCAAATCAAGTTCTGGATTTTATGGAAGCTGTAATGATGGCATTAATATGGCCATCATGTGAACTAAGGCGGACTCTCTTTCTTGGAATTTATTATTTATATGATATATGGGCGGAGTTATGTGGACTGCAAAAAGAATATATAGAACAGCCTATGTTTAAAGATTGGCGTCGTGATAAAGGATTTATGTTTCATTGCAATTTTGAGAATGTTGATACTTCACGATTTCCAAGTTCAGAGGAAGAATTACATCGAAGGAGCAACGGCGTATAACACGTTGTTTGTGGCTTACTTCGTTCGCCCAAATGCCCCTTCGGGGTACTTCACAAATAGCGGAGACGTTATATGAAATGGTGGTTTTCACTATTTTGATATAATCCCTCACCTAGAATATAATAATCATTAGGAAAATTATTGAAATAGACCAGGCTTAAATGAGTTTTTTCCTAATCAGCAAAGAGGCTACTATCTCACTCCATCAACTCCACCTTTATTAAAAATTACAATTAAAAAGAAGGTATAAACATAAACAAAGAAAAAAACAAATGCCTTAAAATCGATTGTAGATGGCCTCTTTTTTTCTCCCCCCTGGTATTTTATTAAAATGATGTTAACCCTGCTTTTATTCACTTCCTGGTAAATAACTTCTAACCGTCTCATCACCACGACCGCCCGCCAGGAGCTTTTTTGGCTTGGGTTAAAAATATAAAGGCGGGCTAAATCAGATACTTTTTATCGTAGGGCTAAATCTCTGTTCCTGGTAATCGCATGGCTCCCCTCCCTCCTCCCCCTGTTCCTGATCATTGTTCTTCTACGTTTTAACATTTTTTAAGCAGTAGCAGTATAAAAAATACTAAAACTATCCTAAGAGCTTACATACGCGACATCGATGGCGTTTATAGAAGACGGCACCACAAAAAATCACAGCAAAGATATTAGGTTTAGGGCTTTTTTGTGGTGCCGGCTTCAACAAACGCCGGGAGAAAAATTGCAAAGGGAAGAAAAAAGATGATCATCCCCCTGCGATAGGCAAAAACTATATAAATAAAATGTTTCTTTTCTTTTGACTTTTTATTTATATATGTTTTTACTTATCGCTTAACCGTAAGGAATCCGCAAAAATTAGCCACCGAAAAGAAGATAAAAAGGTCCCGCTCTTCTTCTTTCATTTATTTTTTATCTCTCTTTTACGGGGAGAAGACTAAACCACCGTTTTTAACCGCTACACGTTCTATATCAGAATAAAAATATATAAGAGGGGGTGATTTTCCCTTCTTATATATTTTTTAAGCCTTCGTCTTCTCTTTAGCATTACACGATAAAAATAACTTCAAATTTTTTCCTTAAATTTTAATTATTTTTTGAGTGTTATGCTTCACTTTTCGCTTTTCTATTTAACTTATTGCTTTTTGTAAAAGAGGGGTGATTTTCCCCTGTTTATAAAAAGTAATACTCTCCCTTTTTCCCTGGCAATGCTCTCACCAGGTAAATTACTATTTGTCCTGTGAGTGTATTGCT
>CAZWFH010000274.1:0-2675 GCA_964632105.1 uncultured Atribacterota bacterium | reverse complement strand
ATCAGAAGAGATACAAAGAGGCAATTGAGGAATTTGACAAAATTATTCAATTTTTCCCTCAATCCCCCTTGCTCTCGGAAAGCTGTTACTGGATGGGGTGGAGTTATTTTAGATTAACTGATTATAAGAAAGCAAGCGAATATTTTAACAAAGTAGAAAAAGATGAAGAAAATTTAGATTTGGGGCAAAGAGCAAAGTTTATGGCAGCAGAATCATGGTATAATCTTAAGGATTATCAGAAGGCTAGAGAGGCATACAAAAAATTTATCGAAATGTATCCTGAGGGGGATTTCTCAGCTAATGCCCAATATGCTATCGCCTGGACTTGTCTGGAGAATAAAGATTACAAATCGTCCATTGAGGAATTTAAAACACTTATAAGTATTTATCCCGATAGTAAATTCACTGAAGAAGCTCAGTTTAGAGTTGGCAAGAACTATTTTCTTTCAGGAAATAAGGATATGGCTAAGACAGAACTGGGAAAGTTTATAAATTCTTACAGTAAGAGTAGTTTTAGGGCAGAAGCTATGTATCTATTAAGCCAGGTCTATTTACAGGAAGATGACTGGATGGATAATATTATCAATTTAGAAAGATTGGTAAGAGAATATCCTGATAGCCCATATTTGTCAGAGGCTTTATACGGCCTGTGCCTTTCCTATTTTAAAAAAGATGAATATGAAAAGGCCATTAAGGTTGGAGAAAGGTATTTAGAAGATTATTCCAGTCTGGAATACGGTGATGATATTTTATATACCAAGGCAATCTGCTGGGAAATGTTAGATAATGAGGAGAAAGCCATTTCTGATTATCAGGACTTGATTTCAAAATTTCCCCAGAGCCCATATGTGGAGAAAGCCCAGGAAAGATTGGAAGCATTAAAAAAGGAAAGTGAATAGTCGTTAGTGAATAGTGAATAGCAAAGAATAAAGGAAAAAATCAGTAACTTAATTAGTTATATAGTATTTAGTAAAGAAGGAAAGAAATAGGAGCCAGAATCCAGAAGTCAGAATTCAGAATACTATAAGAAAATAACATGGAATTATAATTTCTGTCATTGAGAGGAGTAAAACAAGCCTGCCCCATGCGAAAGCAGGGGAAGCAATCTCAAACCGGGATTGCCACGCTCTGATAAATCAGAGCTCGCAATGACATAAAACATAATAACTGAAATCTAAAAATCGATTTTCTTCACGAGATACGATATACTAACGACTAAATTAAGAGGGTAACCGGTAACTGGTAAACTGGTTAAGTAAATTGACCGGGTGACCGGCGGACCGGTAGACTAAATTAATTAGTGAATTTATAAATTAATAAATTATTTTTATATCTTAAAAACTAAAAAAGAGGGGGCAGATATTTAATGTTAGAAGTTTTTGAAAAAGGTGGGTTCTTAATGTATCCCATCTTTCTGTGTTCGTTGATTGCAATTACTATTTTCTTTGAGAGGATGTTTTATCTAAAAAGTATTAAAACTAAAACTAAAAGATTTGTTTTACGAGTTAAAAATTTAGTTAAAAAAGGGAGCATTGAACTGGCTATTTCTGCCTGTCGTAAAAGTCCCACTCCCATTTCAAAGATTATGTTGGCTGGTCTAATGAAATTTGGCCGGGGACGGGATGAGATGAAAGAGGCGATTGAAGATAGTGCCAACCAGGAAATTCCTGTATTAGAGAGAAATTTATCTACGCTTTCCACCATCGGCAATATTACTCCATTGTTAGGGCTTTTAGGAACAGTATTTGGTATGGTTAAGGCCTTTAATGTAATAGCGGTTATGGGAGTAGGTAAACCAGAAGCACTGGCAGGAGGAATTTCGGAGGCACTGCTTACTACTGCCTTTGGATTGTCGATAGCTATACCAACTATCGTGGTTTATAATTATTTATCTCACCGGGTAGATAAATTGATAAGAGAGATGGAAGTAAATTGTGTAGAACTTATAGATCTTCTAACTTATCAGGAAACTAATAATGGTGGGATTATTCGGGACAATCTTAGTAAGGGTGGTGAGGTAGAATATGAAATTTCCTCATCTGAATAAAAAGAGTGCCAGATTTGATCTGACCCCTTTAATTGATGTAGTTTTTCTTTTGTTGATATTTTTTATGCTGACTACTACTTTTGTAAATTTAGAAAATAGAGTGAAAGTTAATTTACCAAGTGGAGACTTTGCTGCGGCCGAACCATCAGAAAATATTATTGTGACCATTACCGAAAATAATACTATTTACCTTAATGGAAAACTAATAGATCCTTTAAAACTTACCGAAAGTGTGGCTGCGAAAATAAAAGAGGAACCAGAAAGAACAGTAATTTTAGAGGCAGATAAAAATGTACTCCATGGTAAGGTAATCAGAGTAATGGATTTGCTTAAAAAGGGAGGGGCGGAAAGAATTGCCATCGCCACCCAACCTACGGAGAAGGAATAAGATAGTATCGAGTATCGAGTATCGAGTATTGCGTCAGCATTAAACTAAAAACTTAAAGCGAAAAGCGAAAAACCATAATTCAAAATTCAAAACTTTTTCTCCAATTTTAAGTTTTAAGTTTTAGTTTTGCGTTTTTAGCTTTGCACTTTACGCTCTGATACTATTCACTAACGACTAATTTAATTGAGGTGTAAATAATTCGTGCCCATAAACAGATATAGAACAAAACGCTTAATACAG
>CAZWFH010000273.1:0-2690 GCA_964632105.1 uncultured Atribacterota bacterium | reverse complement strand
TAGGAAAGATGGATAGCCGGTCTTTCAAAAATTAAAGCCATTAATAAAGATAATACAAAAACTACAGTTATCTGAGTAATGGCCAGAAGAACGTAATCTAATTTTTTACTAAATAACCCTACTGATATAATATGCATTGCAAAGGAAAAGGCACATAAAAGAACCAAAAAATCTCCTAAGTTAAAACTAAAGCTGCTGCTATAATTTAGAAACCACAAACCGATAAATGCTAAAACTACTCCTATAATCGAACTTCGATTGATTTTCTCTTTGATGAAAAAATGGGAAATAATAGGGACCAAAACTACAGACAAACCGGTAATAAAACCGGCTTTGGTAGCTGTAGTGTACTTTATCCCTACAGTCTGAAGGGTATAACCTAAAAAGAGGAAAATCCCAATTAGAGAGCCTTTCTTTAAAACCATTATATTAATTTCTTTCATCCTCTTCCAAAATATTAATATTAGAATCAGAGCGGCCAATAAAAACCGATAAGTTAAATAAGTGTATGGAGGTATTGAATCAATAACCCCTTTAATTAAGGCAAAAGTAGAGCCCCAGATAATTACTATTATTAATAAATAAATTTCTGCTTGAATACCTTTCATAATTGTTTCTTCTCTTTATCTTAATAAATATATGTCATTCCCGCGAAAGCGGGAATCTAAAAGAAATTACCTCTTATATGTCTTCCTGAAACCATCCGTTTTCCAATCCCTCTTCCTTAAAAGCCTGTAAGGCTTCCCTGTATTCTTTCCTATTTATCCTTCTAGATAGGGGAGGAAACTGCCCGGCATGGTAAGCCGGGAAATATTGAGCCATCAAGCTAATATAAGTATGAGGAGAAATCTCCCGGGCAATAAAATGCATAATCTTTTTAGTGCCACTTAAGCCCTCAGGTAAGACTAAATGTCGAACAATCAATCCTGAATAAGCTATCCCCATCTTATCTATTACCAGATCTTTTACCTGTCGATACATCTCCTTCAACGCCTTCTTCATTATTTCAAAATAATCAGGGGCAGATGAATATTTTTGGGCAATCTCATTATCAGCATATCTGGCATCAGGGAGATATATATCTACGACACCGTCAAGTAATTTTAAAGTTCTTACCGATTCATAGCCACTAGTATTATAGACAATGGGAATACGCAAACCCATTTTGATAGCCGATTTAAGACTTTTTAATATTTGAGGTACAAAATGAGTTGGTGTAACCAAATTAATATTATGACATTTCCTTTTCTGTAAGGCAAGCATAATTTTAGCTAATTCTTGTAAGGTAGCTTTATTGCCATTTCCTAACTGACTTATGGGATAATTCTGACAATAAACACATTTCAAATTACAGTTGGTAAAAAATATAGTGCCAGAACCAAAATTACCTGTAAGGGGTGGTTCTTCCCCAAGGTGAGCATTATAACTGGAGACTATCACCTCTTCACCTGAACGGCAGAAACCTTTTTCTCCTTCTAAGCGGTTCACCCCACATTTGCGAGGACACACTTCACAGGGGGAGAGTAATTCATAAGCCTCCTCAATCCGTCTATCAAATTCTTCTTCTTTTATATTTAAATATCTCGGATATTTTAATTTTCTTATCAATTTCTTACTTTTTCACCTAAAGATAATTCAATACCTCTTCTAAGGAATTTAACTGTAAATAATTTTCTGATAGAGGTTTTTCTTCCTCAAATTTCCAGCTTAAGTAAGGAATTAGGATACAATTTATACCTAATTTCAAACCAGGATTCAAATCTGAACGAACACTATTACCTACTATCCAGGTATCTTTTTTGTCTAACTTATGTTCTGTTAAAATATTTTGATACTCTTCAACATTTTTATATCTCAAGACGTAAACTACCGAAAAATATTTTTTTAAATCGGTTAACTGCAGCTTCTTATCCTGGACTTGTGGATCTCCCAAAGTGGCTAAAATCAAAAAATACTTTTTACTCAAAGTATCTAATACTAAATACACGTCTTCAATCAATTCGGGAATCTGCCTAAAAACCTGCCATCCTATGTCTTCAATCTTCTTTTTTAAAACCGAATTAATTTTTTCGCCATTTATTTTACAAAAATACTCATAAGTTTTTCCCAAACTGAGAGGATATCTTTCTTTCACAAAACCATACTCTTTTATATAGCTAATATCAACTTCATCAAGCTTAATTAAAGACTCTTCGCTGTTAAAACCTAATTCTTGCATAAGCGATGAAAATTCATCACGAGCACGATTATATAACTTGGAAGTCTTAATCAAAGTATCATCTAAGTCAAAAATAATGGTCTTAATTTTTATTCTCTCCTTTTACATAAATTCTTTTTAATTATAGCTATAACGATACGCTTTAGCAAACCCCCATTCAGTATCAAGTATATAGTATCGAGTATCGAGTAAAGAGAAGGAAGAGTACCATATGAAAAAGAAGATAGGAAAACAAAAGTAATAAATATTTTTTTCTCTCTTTCTCACTACCTTACTAAAATTTACACTAACACCCGTATCTAGTGAATCGTATCTCGCAAAGATAATATAAGCCAAGAGTCAAAATAAATTCGTATCGCGTATCGCGTGAAGAAAAAGAACTAGACTAAAAAAAAGGTACCAGAAAAAATGAATATAATAAAAATCTTTTATAAAATGATAAAAAATGTGTTATAATATTTTTTGTTAAGCA
>CAZWFH010000272.1:0-2691 GCA_964632105.1 uncultured Atribacterota bacterium | reverse complement strand
ATATGTTTAAAATTGCTGGGGAATTAACCTCTACTGTCTTTAATGTTGCTGCTCGCTCAGTAGCCTGCCAGGCACTTTCCATATTTGGTGAGCATAGTGATGTGATGGCAACCAGAGCAACCGGTTTTGCCTTATTTGCTTCTAATTCAATTCAGGAAGCTATGGATTTTCCCTTAATTGCTCAAGCGGCAAGCTTAGAATCCCGAGTACCATTTCTTCATTTCTTCGATGGTTTCCGTACTTCACACGAAGTTTCTAAAGTTGAACTCTTAACTCCGGAAGAAATGAGACCATTAATTGATGATGATTTGGTAAGAGCTCATCGAAAAAGAGCACTTTCTCCTGATAATCCTTTTATTAGAGGGACAGCACAAAATCCGGATGTATATTTCCAGGCAAGAGAGACAGTTAACCCTTATTATCTTGCTTGTCCGGATATTGTGCAAAAAGTTATGGAAAAATTTGAGAAAGTTGTGGGGAGAAAATACGAACTATTCCAGTATTTTGGTGCCCCGGATGCAGAAAGGATTATTATATTAATGGGTTCTGGTGCTGAAACAGCCCAGGAAACTGTTGAATACTTAATGGAAAAAGGAGAAAAAGTAGGTTTAATAAAAGTACGTCTTTACCGACCATTTTCCATTAAACATTTTATTAATTCTCTCCCTAAAACTGTAAATACTATAGCTACTTTGGATCGTACTAAAGAACCGGGGAGTATTGGAGAACCATTGTATACTGACATAGTAACTGCAATACAAGAAGGGATATCTGAAGGAATAGCTCCTTTCAAAAAAACTCCTAAAATAACCGGAGGAAGATACGGACTTTCTTCCAAAGAATTTACTCCCGCTATGGTAAAAGGAGTATTTGAGGAAATGAAAAAAGAAGTTCCTAAAAATCATTTCACCATAGGGATAAATGATGATGTAACACATACCAGTATTTCTTATGATCCTGATTTTTCCATAGAACCTGCTGATAGGACTCGGGCAATCTTTTATGGTCTTGGTTCAGACGGAACTGTAGGAGCGAATAAAAATTCTATAAAGATTATTGGCGAAGAGACCGATAATTATGCTCAAGGTTATTTTGTCTATGACTCTCGAAAAGCTGGTTCACTTACTATTTCTCATCTAAGATTCGGTCCAACTACTATTCACTCACCTTATTTGGTTAGCCAGGCAAATTTTGTAGCTTGTCATCAATTTTCTTTTTTAGAACGTTATGATGTATTAAAAACTGCACAGCCAGGTGCAATATTTCTTCTTAATAGTCATTATTCTGCTGAGGAAGTATGGGAGCATCTACCTTATTCGGTTCAGAAAACTATTATCGAGAAAAAATTACGTTTCTTTGTAATTGATGCCTATAAGATTGCTAAAGAAGTAGGTTTAGGAGTAAGAATTAATACTATAATGCAAGTTTGTTTCTTCTCTCTTAGTGATATTATTCCTGTTGAAGAGGCAAAAAAAGCAATAAAACGATTTATAAAAAAATCTTACGGTAAGAAGGGAGAAAAAATTGTAAATACTAATTTTGCTGCAGTAGATAATGCCCTTCCTAAGCTTTACGAGGTTAAGGTTCCAAGTGAAGCTACCAGTAAATTAAAGAAGCGTCCACCCGTTCCGGAGGAAGCACCTAAATTTGTACAAGATGTAACCGCGAAGATGATTGCCGGACAAGGAGATGATTTACCAGTTAGTGCTTTTTCTCCTGATGGAACTTTTCCCAGTGGTACTACTAAATGGGAAAAGAGAAATGTTGCTCAGGAAATTCCTGCCTGGGATCCTAATACCTGTATTCAATGTGGAAAATGTGTTATGGTATGCCCTCATGCAGTTATTAGAGCTAAAGTTTATGATCCAAAATTACTTTCTTCTGCACCAGATAATTTTAAATCTGCAGAAGCAAAAAATTCTCAATTTAAAGGAATGAAATTTACTATCCAGGTTTCTCCTGAAGATTGTACTGGATGTGGCCTTTGTGTGAATAATTGTCCGGCTAAAAATAAAACTAATCCTAAATTAAAAGCCATAAATATGGTAGAGCAACCACCTATTAGAAAACAGGAAGTTAAAAATTGGGAATTTTTCTTGGGAATTCCTGAAGTTGACCGAAAAGATTTAAAACTTAGCGCAGTTAGAAATGTTCAGTTCTTACAGCCGCTTTTCGAATTCTCTGGTGCTTGTGCTGGATGTGGAGAAACTCCCTATGTAAAACTTTTAAGTCAGCTATTTGGAGACCGTGCAGTAATAGCTAATGCTACCGGGTGTTCTTCAATTTATGGAGCAAATTTACCTACTACTCCCTGGTCATTTAATAAAGAGGGAAGAGGTCCAGCTTGGTCTAATTCTCTATTTGAAGATAATGCTGAATTTGGTTTAGGTATGAGATTGGCAATAGATAAGCAGAAGGAATATGCTTTTGAACTGCTGGATAAACTTTCTTCTGAGATAGGTAAGGATTTAGTTAGTGAAATTAAAAAGGCTGATCAGTCTACCGAGGAAGGATTGTACAAACAGAGAGAAAGAGTAAAAATATTAGAAAAGAAATTGAAAAAAATAAGTAGCGCAGAAGCAAAAGATTTATTTAGCGTAATTGATGTTCTTGCCAAAAAGAGTGTATGGATTTTGGGAGGAGATGGATGGGCTTATGATATCGGTTATGGAGGATTGGATCATGTTATTG
>CAZWFH010000271.1:0-2703 GCA_964632105.1 uncultured Atribacterota bacterium | reverse complement strand
CCGGTTTAATGGAAGGACAAATTTCCCCTATGAATCAGGTATCAGTAGGCGGAATTATGCAAAGAGGAGGGACTGTTCTTAAAACTTCCCGTAGTGAAAAATTCAAGACCAAAGAAGGTCTTGATATTGCTCTACAAAAACTCCGGAAATTCGACATTGATGGGTTGATAACTATTGGGGGTGATGGTACCCTGCGAGGAACTCGAGATTTAAGCGCTTTAGGACTGAAGACTATCGGAATTCCGGCTACCATCGATAATAACCTGCCTAAAACAGATATGGCTATAGGTGTAGATACCGCCTTAAATACAGTTATTGATGCTATTGACAAAATTAAAGATACAGCTTCTTCTCATCAGAGGGCATTTGTGGTGGAAGTTATGGGAAGAAATTCAGGTTATTTAGCCTTGATGAGCGGAATTGCCGGAGGAGTTGAAGTAATTCTTGTTCCGGAAATACCCTATAATTTACCTGAAATTAGTTCAAAATTAAAAGAGGGTTATCAAAGAGGAAAGACCCATTGTATTATTGTTATTGCCGAAGGAGTAGGAAAAACCGATGAAGTAAGCAAATATTTAGAAGATAAGATTGGTTACGAAACACGAATTACTATTTTGGGTTATCTGCAAAGAGGAGGTTCACCTTCTGCCTTTGATAGGATATTAGCCAGCCGTTTAGGGGCAGCAGCTGTAGAGCATCTATTAAAAGGTGAAACATCTAAAATGGTAGGATTGATTGCAAATAAAGTTGAGGCAACTGATTTAGAGGTAGTCCTGAGCCAGCAAAAAACCATTAAACAAAATCTTTATGATTTAGCTCTAGTTTTAGCCAAATAGTTATTAGTCGTTAGTCGTTAGTGAATAGTCGTTAGCAATAAATGAAAAATACAAAACTGGTTTTCAGTTTTCGGTTTACAGTTTTCAGTTCACTATAAATAAAAACTTTTTAAACTCGTAACTTGCAACTTGTATTTATACTAACGACTAACGACTATTCACTAACGACTAAATTGACCGGCAGACTGGTAGACCAGACAACCAATTAAACAATTCTGAAAGGAACATTGATATTAATAATGAGCTTACCGGGAATATTTTCCCTGTGGAATCAATCTGAGGGATTTGAAGAAATAATAAAAATAATAAAAGGAAAGTTGATTAATAAAATTTTACTTTCCGGCTTGAAGGATAGTGCCCGTTCTTTCTTTATTGCTGCCTTAGCCTCAAAAGAGGAAATAAAAAAATCTTACCTCATTATTACCGATTCTCAGGAAAATGCCTTAAAGATATACCAGGACTTAAGCACTTTTCTAAATAAACCTCAAGGTGAGGAAGAGAATATTTTTCTTTTTCCTTCTTTTGATGTCCTCCCTTACGAAGAAATCAGTTCTGATCCCCAGATAATCCAGCAAAGAATAAATATTTTGAAACATCTTTCCGCGAATGACCAGAACAAAAAGAGGGTTATTTTAATTGCTGATATTAAAGCCCTCCTGCCCAAATTAGCCTCTCCTCAAAAATTTAAGAAGACGAGTTGGAAATTAAAAATAGGAGATGTCTTAAAAAAAGATGATTTTTTAAAAATTCTCTTAGACCAAAATTATCGGTCGGTAGAGATAGTCGAAGAAAAAGGTGAATTTAGCAGCCGGGGAGGGATTATCGATTTTTTCCCGGTAGCCAGTGAAAACCCTCTTCGATTAGAATTGTTTGGAGACCAGATAGAATCGATCAGGTATTTTAATTTGAGCACTCAAAGGTCGATACTTAAATTGACTGATTATACCCTTCTTCCTTCCCGGGAATTAATTACCGATGGTTCGTCTAATTATAATTACAGCACTATATTTGATTATCTTCCCCAGGACCTGATAGTACTACAAAACGAGCCGGAATTAATTAAAGAAAAAACGGAAGAGTTTCAGGAAGAAGTCGAAAGCATTTACCAAAAAATAGAGCAAGATAAAAGGGAATTAATCTTCTCACCCGCTTCTTATTTCATCAACTACTCCGAGATATGTGATAAACTAAAATCTAAAAAAATAATTAATTTTACCTATTTTCCGGAGGAAAACAAAGAAGATATTTCCGGTAATCAGGAAGAGAGAAAAGAAGATATCAGAGAATTTACTTTAGAAAGACAGGAAATAAGTTCTTACTTTGGAAATTTAGACCTGTTTGCTAAAGATTTAGAAAAATGGCAGAAAGAAAAACAGCATATTATTATTCTGGTCAGAAATGAAGGACGAGCCCAGCGTTTAGGGGAGATATTAGAGGAAAGAGGAGTAAAAAGATTTACTATAGGAAGGATAGAAGAATATGCTCATTTAAAGTCAATTATCTTCATTTCTTATGGTTACTTAAATTATGGATTCAGACTTCCCAATCTTAAGACAGTTTTTATAACCGGCCAGGAAATATTTGGCAAGGAAAAGAATAAAAGATATAGATTAACCAGGCGTAAGAGTGAACCCTTTTCCACTGCGATGGATATATCTCCCGGAGATTATGTAGTGCATATTGATCATGGCATAGGCATATATAGAGGGATTATCAATTTAACTGTCAAAGGAGTAAAACAGGATTACCTTTTAATCGAATACGCCCAAGGGGATAAACTGTATGTCCCGGTAGATCAGTTTGATTTAGTTCATAAATATATAGGTATTAAAGATAAAACTCCCAAGATTTATCGTTTAGGAGGAGT
>CAZWFH010000270.1:0-2708 GCA_964632105.1 uncultured Atribacterota bacterium | reverse complement strand
CCACCTGATTCAAATATAGTCTGTTCGAGTTCAGAACCTTCGGTAGATACAAATAGTTTATTGGTCTTATAAAAAATAAACGAACCTTCGCTTTTCTTTACTTTATCTTTCAGCATCATCTTGGTAGCTTTTACCAAAAGATCTATCTTTTCTGCAGGATTTATCTGGAAGGGATTTTTAGTTATCGGAGTAATGTAAGTATCGATATGTTTATCTTCATGAGCAAGTTTGACATCTTCTTTTTTAGTAAGGGCAGAGGCTCGGGCAATATCCAAAGCTTTAGCAGCTGTTTCCTGTAAAGATATTTTGTTTAAATTATTAGAGGCAGCAAACCCCCAGGCACCATCTACCAATACTCGTATCCCTACTCCTCTATTAGTTGAAACATTATAGGAAGATAAGATACCATTTTCTACTTCGATGTTCTCCTTTTCAGTTTGAACAAATCTTAAATCAGCATAGCTTACTTTCGGTTCTAACCAATCTAAAATATTTTTTAATATTTTTTTCATATCATAAATAACTCCTTTCTCTATTGATTTTACCATTTGTCAGTATATTTAATCAAACGGATAATGACAGGCAACTTGATGCCCTGATTCTACTTCTTTTAAAATAGGTTCCTCTTCCTGACATCGAGGTGTAGCATAAAGATATCAGAAAATGACAGGGGACGGTTCTCTGTCATTTTTTTAAGAATCCCCCAGGACTGCGATAGCCGCACCCCCGATACCAATGTGTACACTTAAAGCAGGGGATGCTTCGGAAATTATAACTTTTGAAGAATTAAAGACATTGCGAATTTTGTAACCATACCATTGAGCCAACTCTGGTACCGCTACATGAGCAATGGCAAAACGGGGATTTTTAACGCTTTTAGCAAATTTAATAGCCAAATCTAAAGTTTTATACACTACTCTTTTTTGCCCAATCACTTTAGCTGCTTCAACAATATAGCCATCAGAATTTACAGTCAAAATAGGCTTCAAGTTAAGGAGTGTACCTAAAAATCCTTTAGTTTTGCTCAGGCGTCCACTACGCATTAAATATTTTAGGGTGGGGATGCTGATAAAAATTTTCACATTGTCAGCAGCAATTTTTAATCGGTTAATGATTTCTTCAAGTCTAAACCCTTCTTGAATTAATTGAGCCGCCTCAGCAACCAACAATCCTAAAGCAACTGAACTCGTTTTACTATCAATAATGTGAATTTTATTAACATACTCCGTATCTTTACAACCCATACGTGCACCCTGAATCGTTCCGCTTAATTTTTCCGAAATATGTATAGAGATTATAGATTCGTATTTTGCTGCAGCTTTATCATAGACTTTTTTAAAAAAAGCTGGAGCGGGTTGAGAAGTGGATAGCTTTTCATCGGAGGTCTCTAAAATATGAATAAAATCCTTTGGTTTAATTTCTACTTGATCTAAATAGCTCTTTTTTCCAACTTGAATCACAATAGGCACAATCTGAATATTATAGTTCTTAATTAACTCTGACGGTAAATCACAGGTTGAATCAGTAACCAACCCGATACTTTTTTGAATATCAAGTTTAATCTTAGTGTGCTGTTTGTGCATATCATCGACTTTAGTTTTCACAATAGTTCCGAATTCAGACAATTCAGAAAAAACATCTTCTGGTTTATCAGTGTGAATATGGATATGAGCTCTATTTTTAGAACTGGCAACGATCAGTGAGTCCCCTAAAAAAGTAACTTTTTGTTTAATGGTTTCCAGGTCTAAGTCATTACCTTCGAGTAAGCATTCAGTACAGAACTGAAAATTAATTCCGGAATCAACTTTTTCTAAATTAAAACTACTCATTTTCTTGGTAGTAGAAGTAATTGCTTTTAATGATTTAACTTTACCATATTCAATAAAATTAACTATTCCCTCTAATATATTAACAAATCCCTGTGCTCCGGCATCGACTACACCTGCCTTTTTTAATATCAGGAGTTTATCGGGTGTTTTGGCCAGGGAATCCTTTGCTTTAGATAATGATTTTTTAAAAAGTTCAACAAAATCAGGAGTATGAGGAGCATGTTCAGTAAGATGGTTTGCCCAATCTTTCATTACTGTAATGATGGTTCCTTCTTGAGGATGAGAAATAGCTTTCCGGGCCTGCTCTGCCGCTTTAACAGCGGCGTTAGCAAAAGCCTTTGTTGAGAGACGAACTTTACCCTTGGTTGCTTCTGCCAGGCCTTGAAAAAATTGAGCTAAGATAGCTCCGGAGTTACCGCGTGCCCCGGTTAAAGCCGAATCAGCAATAATACTACTAATTCTGGTAAAAGAAGATTCCTTACATTTTTTTATCCCTTTTACAATGCTGTTCATAGTAGCTACCATATTAGTACCTGTGTCCCCATCGGCTACCGGAAAAACATTAATATCATTCAGATACTGTTCCATCTGATTTATTCGTTGGGCAGAATTTATAATAAAACGTTTAAACCGAATACCATTTAAATATTTTATTTGAATTTTCATTTTAAACTATTTTCACCCCATCTCTGCATTATTTAACTTGTATAGCAGAAAAATTACTATTATTTATAATATACCATGTTTTTATTTAAAATCCTTTTTTTTAAACAAAATATATACTGCTTTGTTTCACCTGTTCTCCGGTAATTTCCTGCCACACCTGGCTGTAAATAGCAATCTGCTTTTGATAGACCTCGGCTAATTTAGGATAATCCT
>CAZWFH010000269.1:0-2717 GCA_964632105.1 uncultured Atribacterota bacterium | reverse complement strand
GCGCCACTTCTATTACCCAGCGAGGGAAGATAGAATTTTATGACCGGGCAGAGAAAGAAATTCCTCCGGGCTGGGTAATCGGAGAGGATGGAAAGACCAGAACAGATACTCATCAAATTTTGCAAGACTTAAAAACAGGGAAGGCTGCTCTTGCTCCCCTGGGTGGTATCGGAGAAGAAACTGCTGGTTATAAAGGTTATGGTTATGCTGCAGTAGTGGAAATCCTTTCCGCTGCCCTGCAAAACGGGAAGTATCTTAAGATGTTATCGGGAGTAGAGGAGGGTAAACCCGTACCCATTAATCTGGGACATTTTTTTATAGCCATTAACATATCTACCTTTACAGATCTCGAATCATTTAAGAAAATTACCGGAGATATTCTTCGTTCTCTTCGTTCTTCTAAAAAAGCTCCTGGGGCAGAAAGGATTTATACTGCCGGAGAGAAAGAGTATCTGGCCTGGTTAGAGAGAAAAGATAAAGGCGCGCCTATAAATAAGAATCTTCAACAGCAGATTATTACTTTAAAAGAAGAACTTGGATTGAACCAGTATAAATTCCCTTTTGAAAAATAAAATGAATGGAGGAAAATAAAATGAGAAGGGTTGATTTTAAATTAACCAAGATCTATTTTTTAGTATTATTTCTTCTGTTTTTTCTGGTTGCTTCGTCAGTTTTTTCAACAGAAAATAAAAAAGATTTATATTCACTCGAAGACATCTCTAATGTCCGGCAATTTTATTTATCTACCGAAGCAATGGAATTGTTCAAAGAAAACGGATTTGTAGTTACTCCTGCTTATTATAAGGAGATAAGTGATGTTTATTTAGAGTGCAAAGATATCAACCAGCCCATATTTATTACCACTGACGCAGTTCTCCATACCGGCCATATATTTTTTGATTATCTTTTGCGAATTTTAGAGGTAGAAAAACTTCATGATTCAGCAGTTGAACTTACTGACCGAATGCTCGAACTTTCTATTAGACAATATAATGAAGCAAGCAGTGAAGAGGTCAAAGAGGTAGCTAAATTGAATATCGGTTTTTTTGCAGTGGCTAAAAGGCAGTTTGAACCTGAATATCAGGTTGGTTATGGATTAAACGAATTAGTGGATCAGGAATGTGAAAATATAAAAAATCACAAAGGATTAGAGTTCAGAGAACTTTTAACCTATATAAAAAACCCCAGCATTTATCAGACTCCTTATGCCTACGAAGATTATAGCCAGTATATTCCCAGAGGACATTACACCAGAAATGAAAAATTGGAGAATTATTTTAAGGCGATGATGTGGTATGGTCGTATTGATTTTAAATTAAGACCGGCCTCAGAAGAACCAGCGATAACTTATGGCAAGAAGATGACCCTGCAAGCTGTTTTAATGGCTGACGCCCTTTCAAGAGATGAAAATGCCTTTAAATTATGGAAGATGATTTATGAGCCTACGGTCTATTTTGTGGGAAAGACCGACGATTTATATGTCGATGACTATATAAAACTTATTGAGGAAATATTTCCTTCAAATGAATCAGTGGATAAATATGATAACCAAGAGAAGCTCGTTGAATTTATTGATAAGGCGATACAATTAAGAGTCCCTAAGATTCTCTCTGGTTTAGCCTTTGCAGAGGATGGCGATTTTAGAGTTTCAACTAAGGGTTTCAGATTTATGGGACAGAGATTTATTCCTGATTCTTATATGTTTCAAGAATTAGTATTTGGAGTGAAAGGTGAGAAGATAATTATGCAATATACTGGTGATAAGAAACCCTTTACTATGGAGATTATCCCCAACTTTGGACCAGTCAGGGCTTTCCCCCGGGGGTTAGATATATGTGCCGTGCTGGGGGCAAAGAGGGCCTTGGAAATTTTAGAGGTAGAAGGAGATACTGAGTATACCGAGTATTATGATCAATTAGATAATTTGAAAGAAGAATTTTCTCTTAAAACCATAGAGGAATGGAAACAGAATCTCTACTGGCGCTGGCTTTATGCATTGCTCCCCTTATTAGAGGAGAAAGAGGGAACTAATATCCCTCCCTTTATGCAAAGTCCTGCCTGGATAGATAAGGAGCTACAGACCGTACTGGGTTCCTGGACTGAATTAAGGCATGATACCATTTTATATGCTAAACAGAGTTATACTATGGCGGGTAAGGGGATGCCTCCTGAACCAAAGTTAACCTACGGTTATGTTGAGCCTTATCCGGAAGTATATGCCAGATTAGAAGAGATGATGAGGGACTTAAGAAATAATCTTATTGCTCTTGACCTGGCTATCGAAGGAATTCCGGAGAAGATAAAAGAATTTGAAAAATTATTAGATAAATTAAAAATCATTTCTGAAAAAGAAATTAATAATATGTCTTTAGATGATATAGAATACGAACTTATCTGGAATATTGGAAGTAAACTTGCATCTTTGAAAGAGTTTCCCTCACAAATTTTGGAAAAGATTACCTCTGATACTGATGAGAAGATGGAAATTGTGGCAGATGTCCATACAGATGTAAATACCGGACAAGTTTTGGAGGAGGGAGTTGGCTCGCCATTTAATATATATGTTATAATAGATGATGCCCAGGGGATAAGAATATGTCGGGGAGCTGTTTTTTCTTATTATGAATTTAAACATCCTATGGAAGATAGATTAACTGATGAAAAATGGCAGGATATGGGAGAAAATAAAGAAAGACCGAATCAACCTGATTGGGTGA
>CAZWFH010000268.1:0-2726 GCA_964632105.1 uncultured Atribacterota bacterium | reverse complement strand
AAAATGTCGTGATGAATAGTCGAAACAGAAAGGAAGAAAAAGGAGCAAAAGGAACCGTAAGCTTTAAGTTTAAGCAGATCGGAATTATTCATACCCCATATAGTAATAATGATAATGTCCCTTATCAGCCAGTAGAGAAGGAAGGCGATTTCCGTATAGTAGTTGAGCCCCAATATACTGATGGGCTCTATAAACTCGCCAAATTTCGCTATATCTATGTTATTTATTATATTCATCGTGTAAAGCGAGAATTGTCAATGATTGTATCTCCTTCCTGGACTGGTGGCACAGATGTAGGTGTATTTGCAAGCAGGTCACCCGTTCGACCGAATTGTATTGGGATTAGCATTGTCCGTATAAAACGTATCATAAAAAACACGATCTTCACATCGGGCTTAGATGTGTTTGACGAAACTCCACTGCTTGATATAAAGCCTTATATAAAGGATCTAGATTCGAAAGGTGATGCGAATTATGGGTGGATCAAAGACTTGGATAATTATAAGCATTTACTTCTTCATATCAAGGGGATACCTCATGATTATTAATAAAATATAAACGGATGTAATTTCATATAACAAAAAATATTTTAATGAATTATAATAATTAATGGGAGAAACTATAAAAATAAAATTAGCATGTGGAACAGACAATGAAACAGAATTTACCAATGGGCATTTTGGATCATTAAAATATTTCTTGATCTATGATTTTGACTTACAAACTAAGGATTTAAGATTTTTAAAGAGAATGGAAAATTCTACTCAGGAAGAAGAAGAACATGGTGATATTAAAAAAGCAAAAAGCGTTTCTGAATTATTAAAAAGCGTTTTTGTTTTAGTAGCATTTAGATATGGGCCAAATATTATAAGAATAAAAAAGAGGTTTGTACCCATTATTTCAAGAGAAAAAAATATTGAGAAAACACTATACAAAATTAAATTTCTTAGTAATAAAATTAAATCTGAAATAGAAAAAGAAAAAGGGATCGATAAAGAGATAATATATATTAAAAAATAGGAGTAAATAAATTGGTAAAGATTGATAAAGATAGATGTGTCGGTTGTGGAATTTGTGTGAATATTTGTCCTCAAGGATTTGAAATGGTAAATAGAAAAGCAAAAATAAAGGACGAGAATGCTAATTGTATTATTGAGACAGCAAACAGTTGTCCTGGGGGCGCGATTATTCTTGAAGAAAATAAAAATCAAGAAGAATCGAGTACAAGACAAACATTTAGGTCTGGGTTTATTAATGCTATAGGAAGTAGCTTTGAAAGAGGCAGGATTTTTAGAACAGGTAGACCCATTAACCCTGGCCATAGAGGTAATAAAGGAAGAGGTAGGAGAAGACACTTAAAATAATTAAAAATAAATATCTTTTATGTAAAATATTTTTAGTTGATGAATAAAATTTTAATAATGTATTACATAACGAAAAGGTTGATTTTATTGTTGTTTAATTTACCTACTAGTAAATCTATCACCATAATATCAACCTTTTCTTTCTAAGTCTCTTCTGAATATTTTAGATTTTCTGTATTACTTTCCTCTTTGATAAGCCATCTTAGCTTTTCAAGCTTTTGCTTCCCTACATATTTAAAAACTTTAACACCAAAAACCCGCCAAAAGCCTGTAGTTAGTTTAGTTGTGTATAAATCTACTGACGAAGATAGCTTCATCAAAGATTGTGGATTTTCAAGGTTACTAATAAGTCCTGAATTGATTCTTGGTTGCTCATATTTATCATTTAAAAATAAATAGCTTAAATATCAATTAGAATAAGCTAATCTGCTTACCAGAGTAAGTTTTATTAATGGGATAAGAAAAATCAACAGCTAATGTCCTCAAATTATTCCATTTGTCAGTAAATTTAAGATAACTGTTCTTCATACCAAAATCATATAATTTGCGTGTGATTTGTACATCCATTTCGCAATATGTCCTAAGCTTTCTCAAACTCTCCTTATCTCCACTTCTCCAGTACCGAACTGCATTGGTTCCTGTATCAATTTTTGTCTCCCCTATAGTACTACGCGCAAGGTTATCAAGACTAAGCCTTCTTCCTAATGATTTACGCACCTTTTCCATAATATCAAAATGATTAAGTTTCTCTAAACAAAATAATGCATAAGGTTGAAGAGCTGGGACGTCAAACTTTAATGAGTTAAATCCAATAATCCTGTCAGCGTCTTTAAATATCTTCCACATATCAGTAAACTCATGTTCCCAGAAACTACACATTTCACCTTGAATCTCTTTTTGGTTACTATCTAATTCTCGTTTATATACTGACACTACAGAAACACCAAGATCGCCAGGATCTCTGGTATTAATTTCACTGAATAACTTTTTTGTTTCAACATCAAAAAATACTTCAATCATTACAAAATTAGCCTCTCCCAATTATTAAACCTAAATTCTTTACTTGCTACTTTCTGGTCTATATTTCTCAACTTTTATCGAATAATAGATAAAAGTGGACTTCTTACAAAAACCTTCAGGTAAGATTTTTTAGAGTTCACATATAGAGTTTTGATGGTACAATACGCCCTTCGATAATGATTGGCTCTTCCTCGCCCAAAAAACCAGTTATAATTAAGTCGATTGCTTCATCTTCTGTCAATCCTCTGCTTCTCAAATAATTCAGTGCTTCCTCTGAAATTTTACCTACTGATGCTTCGTGAGTGAGTGAGGCGTCTTTATTCCTGTTTATGAGCTCAGGTA
>CAZWFH010000267.1:0-2740 GCA_964632105.1 uncultured Atribacterota bacterium | reverse complement strand
AGCCGAATTTTTCAGTAAAAATACACCCCCATACACCATTTGAATTTTACCGGGGGATATCAAAATTTATGTTTAATTTTGGACATAGTTCTCCTTCTTTTCTTAATGATGCAGCGGTGTTTTCTGCATTAAAGAAGAAAGGTATAGCTGAAGAAGATTTAAAGGAATACGCCATTGCCGGCTGTCAGGAACCATTAATTAAAGGCAAAGAAAATGGGAATACTACTAATAGCTGGTTGAATCTGGCTAAAGTTTTAGAAATTTCTTTAAACAACGGGTATTCATTAATTACCGGGGAAAAGTTGGGTCCTTCTTATGAAGAATTGGGCCTGGAAGAAAATCCTTTTAGTTCTTTTGCGAAAACTAAAAAAATTTATTATCAATATCTGGATTATTTTGTTGAGAAGATGGTAAAAGCAGCTAATAAATGTACTGAGGCCCTTTCTTTGTTGCCAGTCCCTTTTGCTTCTTTTTTTATGGGAGGAGGAGAAACCGGAATCGATATGAGGGATTGTAATAGCGGTCTAGGGACAAAATATAATGCGTCCGGCTGCTTGATTCATGGCTTAGGGACCACTGCTGATTCCTTGACGGTGATTAAATATTTCTTTGACACCAATTCTAAAATAGAATTTTCCTTGAATGATTTGATTACTGCCCTGAAGAGAAATTTTGAAGGATTTGAAGGATTACGAAATATTATCCAAAAAGTTCCCAAATTCGGGAATAATATTTCCTACGCTGATAAAGAAGTAGTAGAATTAGAGAAGATAGTTAGTGAAAAAATTAATCGACAAAAAAATCCTTTCGGTAAGAATTTTGCTGCTGACTGGAGCAGTCCCAGCACTAATCTGCTCTATGGATACTGGACGGGCGCTACTCCCGATGGGAGAGGAGCTCGTGAGGATTTAAGCTTTGGGCTTGACCCCTCTACGGGGATGGCTACAGATGGTCTTTTAACCAGAATTCTTTCTCAGTCAAAATTAGATTATGAAATTATGACCGGCGGCTCGGCAGTAGCGATGAGTATTAACCCGGATAATATTAAAGGAATGAATTTAAGACAGAAAGCTCAATACCTTAAGGATATTATCAGCGCTATTTTTAATTATTCCACCGAAGGCAAAGGGCAAGGATTGGGTTATGTATATTTTAACGTTTTTTCTTCTGAACAATTATTAGATGTAGCTGAACACCCCGAGAAGTATCCTTATCCGGTTATAGTACGAATTCATGGTCAATATGGTGATGCCCGGAAATTATCTCCCGACATTTTAAAGAAGGACATTATCCCTCGTTTAGATCCGGGATCAGTTTCTTTTTAAGAAATATTTACCTTGATCCCTTTGCTTTTTATTATCTTAGCCAAAGCTGTCATCTTTCGGTTAGAAGGAGGCATAAGATGTTGTAGAGGATAGTCTTTTCCCAGGGCTCTCCATTTATAAATGCCGTGTCTTCCGTATTTTAACAGCTCTACTTTAAGCCCGTTTTTCATGGGAGAAAGAAAATCGGCAATATCTTGAAAATTCTCCTCTGAATCATTATATCCCGGGATAACAGGAATTTCTATCCATAAATCTCTTCCAGCCTCATAAGTTTTTTTGACGTTATACAATACTTGTTTATTATCTTCTCCCACCAATTTTTTGTGTATTTCTGAGTTCATATGTTTTATATCACAGAAAATTAAATCCAGATAAGGGAGGGATGTAATAAATTGAGGAGATGAACCGTTGGTTTCAACTGCGGTAGGAAAATTAAAACATTTTAGACCTCTAAGAAGTTCAAAATAGAAATTCCATTGGGCGGTAGGTTCTCCCCCGGAAAGAGTTACTCCATAGGGAAGATTGCCTTTGGAGAATCTTTGGTAAGGTAAGATTTCTTGAACAACTTCTTTTACGGTAATTTCCTTACCAACAATTTCTTTGGAGCTATCCTCGTAGGTTAATTTGGTCTTTCCGAAGGGTATAGTTTCCGGGCTGCCACACCAGGGACAGCAGAAGTTACAACCTTTAAAATAGACGATACTTCTCCATCCCGGGCCCTCTTTTGATACACCGTGTTTTATATTTATAATAATGCCTTTAGCGTTTTCTTTATATTTATTCATCAAAGTTCCTTTTTATTTTAATTATCTAAATTTTAGTATATTCTTTCTCTTTTTACAAAAATTTTTTTATATTCCCTTTGCAATATTTTTAAAAATATTAATATTTTATTTTTAATAAAAGAGGATTTTTAAATATTTTGCAGAATATAATCTATAAGTTAAATATGTTGCCTTTAAGATTTTAAAAAGATTGAATTGAAGAAAAAGAGGTAAATTAAATGAATGAAGTTTTAAGTTTTGGTATGGTAGGTGGCGGAAACGGCTCTTTAATCGGCGAAGTTCATTATAAAGCAGCTTCCTTTGACCGTAAAGCAAAATTAGTTGCCGGATGTTTTTCCAGAAGTTATGACAATACTCTATCTACAGGGAAAAAATTGGGTTTGGATTCCGGGCGACTCTATAAAAATTTTAGGGAAATGACCGAGAAAGAGAGAGCAAGAGAGGATAAAATTGATTTTGTTATCATTGTGACCCCGAATAATTCACATTTTGAGATAGCCAAAACTTTTTTAGAAAAAGGTATTAATGTAGTTTGTGATAAGCCTTTAACCTTGAAAGTTGAAGAGGCTGAAGAGTTAACAAATTTGGCCAAGAAAAGAGATTTACTTTGTTGTGTGACTTATACCTATT
>CAZWFH010000266.1:0-2761 GCA_964632105.1 uncultured Atribacterota bacterium | reverse complement strand
GACAAGCAAAGCTTGAATTTTGAAAGCACCACGCCTGTAAGGGCGTGGGTATCTAGTGCGCCTGGCATGAATAATAGCTTGGCAGTGAAAGTCTGCTATGGGGTTGGCAGTAGCAACCATTAGCTCAAGACAAGGGTGTCCATCGTGAGGTGGAATCTGAAGGAAGTCAGCGGCAAAACCCCGGCCTGAGGAATACGAACTGCATATAAGGCCATACAATCTGGATGAGTTTGCTGGTCAAAACGAAATCCAATACTGCCAAAAGATGGTATGGTAGATGTAGCAGGTAGATGGGGTGAAGGCTATTATTCTTACCTGGGGAGGTCTGACCTTAAATTGGTCAGAAGTCAGCAGAGGCCATAATAGGGTGGCACTCAGTAATATTGAGTGCCACCTGAAGGGCTGAACATGAAGTGAGGGATTAACATGGTAAGTTCGAGAAACATATCAAGAAGGCAGAAAACTCATACCAAGAGAGTCTACCCTGAAAAGAAAGTGGTGCAGCTGCCGACTAATCAGGGAGAGTCGAGTATGTATCCGGCACAAATCAGAGGTAAATCCCGCGGAGAACAGAATAACGATTTGATGGAGGAGGTACTATCCAGACAAAATATGCTAAAGGCATTAAGGAGAGTAGAAAAGAATAAAGGAGCTCCTGGTATAGATAACCTGAAAGTAGAGAGTCTTAGACTCTATCTTTCCCAAAATTGGTTATCCATTCGTGAACAACTACTAAAAGGAGAATATAAACCTCAACCCGTCTTACGGGTAGAGATTCCCAAACCAAACGGAGGAAAGAGACTATTGGGAATACCTACAGTTATTGACCGACTTATCCAACAGGCTCTCTTGCAAATACTGACGGAAATCTTTGACCCGGGATTTTCTCCCTTTAGTTTCGGCTTTCGTCCAAACAGAAAGGCACATGATGCCATAAGAAAAGCAAAACAATACATAGAAGAAGGATACCAATGGGTAGTAGATCTAGACATAGAGAAATTCTTTGATCATATAAACCATGACCTAATTATGACCAGAGTTGCCCGCAAGGTAAAAGACAAAAGAATATTAAAACTAATCCGTCTCTACCTTCA
This sequence comes from uncultured Atribacterota bacterium, assembly GCA_964632105.1. Classification (GTDB taxonomy): domain Bacteria; phylum Atribacterota; class Phoenicimicrobiia; order Phoenicimicrobiales; family Phoenicimicrobiaceae; genus Sediminicultor. The sequence continues at coordinate 1,667 of CAZWFH010000266.1, read as the reverse complement.
ATCAGGAGTTATGGTAAATGGAGTTAAAGTACTCACCAGAGAAGGGACACCCCAAGGTGGTCCCCTAAGCCCTCTACTTGCCAATATATTCCTTGATGACCTGGATAAGGAACTAGAGAAAAGAGGTCATAGATTCGTAAGGTATGCCGATGATAGTAATATCTACCTCAAAAGTAAAAGGGCAGGCCAAAGGGTAATGGAAAGTATTACTACCTTCCTAAAAGTCAAGCTAAGACTAAAAGTTAACGTACAAAAAAGTGCAGTAGACATATCCGATAAAAGAAAGTTCCTGGGTTTTAATCTGTACCATTACCACGAAGGTATCCGTATTCGCATAGCCCCTCAAACCATTAAAAGATTTAAGATGAAAATTCGCGAAATAACCTCAAGGAGCAATGGACAAAACATAATAAAACGAATCTTAAGACTAAATCTCTACCTAAGAGGTTGGATGCAATACTTCTCTTTATCTGATACCCCCTATATCCTACAAAGATTAGAGGGTTGGATTAGAAGGAGATTGCGGATGTGTCTATGGAAACAGTGGAAGAAGATACGTACTAAATATCGTAACCTAATCAAATTAGGGCTTTCAGATTGGGCAGCTCTTAGTTTGGCCAATACCCGAAAAGCGTACTGGCATATTTCAGGTGACTCTTTAAATAGTGTTCTACCAAATACCTATTGGGCTAACCTCGGGCTTATGAGCCTGACAAATCGTTATTGTGAAATTCGTAGTGCTTTATGAACCGCCGTATACCGAACGGTACGTACGGTGGTGTGAGGGGACGGTAGATAAATTAATTGTCTACCTCCTACTCGATTATTATAATTATTAAGTACAAAAGGGAGTGTGATTTGCTAAAATTGCACTTCCTTTTGTATAGCTATACCGAAAGATTTAACATATATTCCACTTTTGTTTTTTAATATCACGGGGACGGTTTTCTGATAATATCATGTGACAAGGGAAGGCCGTATGAGCTCAATAATTCGGTAACTTTTTCTTACGTTTTGAAAGGGGGTTTAGTAATCAATAATAATATCAAATATTAATTACCTCTTCTAACTTATGATACACCTCTTCAGTTTCTTCATTCATACAAAAGTTGCGAAACTCGTCTACTATGCTCCACCAAACCCTTATTATTAAAGCCTTTCAGGCATTTTGCTGAAGGGTTTTTTTATTTTCTATAAATTATTTTTAAGAAAAAGTCTTTTCTAATCTGAAGATGAGCCTGAAACCAGTCCCTGACAGACAGAAGGTTTGACAGGCCCTGTTAAGTGAGTATCTACTAAACAGGGCAGGCTAAAGGCAAGAGTCATAATAGCTATATTATGGTGATAACTATGAATGACTCAAAATTAAGCTGTATTGTTGAAGTAAAGAGATTTTTGAAAGAATCGCATGTGATAGAATTTAAAAAGAGATTCCGGAAGGAGGCATATGAATGGATAGAAGAGGCACTGGAAAGGTTTGATTATTTAAACCCCGTTAGATGTTTACTATCTAACGGGGTAAACTTGTTAAAGAAAGAAAAAGGGTTAATCAAGAAGTACCTAAAGAAGGTAACCGGATATTCCCGGCCTCAAGTGACCAGACAAATAAGACAATACCGGGAAACCGGGCGAGTGAGACTGAAAGAATATGAGAGAAATAAATTTGA
>CAZWFH010000265.1:0-2776 GCA_964632105.1 uncultured Atribacterota bacterium | reverse complement strand
ATTACCGAAACAGCTCAAAAAAAATTTGGAACAAAATTAGTTACCAATATTATTTCATTAGGAATAATTGTAGGCTTAACTAAAGTGGTTTCCCAGGAAGCTATTCAAAAGGCAGTGTGTTCCAGGGTCCCGGTTAAGGCAAAGGAAGTAAACGAAAAAGCATTGCTCCTGGGGTTTAATATTGCTAATGATTTAAAAATAAAAAAATAGGAAATCAAGTAATAAAAAATAATAATTTGCAAAAAAGGAGATTAAGAATAAAATGAAAATTTTAGTGGTAAATAGCGGCAGCTCATCCATAAAATATCAGTTATTCGACATGACTGATGAGTCGGTACTGGCTAAAGGCTTAGTGGAGAGGATTGGAATTTCTGATTCAATTATTAATCATTATCCTTCTAACGGGGAACCGGTTATAACCCATCAGGATATTCCTAACCATAGGGTAGGGATTAAATTGATGATGGATGCCTTACTTCATCCGGATTATGGTGTAATTAAGGATATCTCTGAAATAGTAGCGGTAGGCCATAGAGTAGTTCATGCCGGGGAGAAATTTTCCGGCTCAGTTTTACTTACCGATGAAGTTATGGATGCCTTAAAAGAATGTATCGAACTTGCTCCTTTACATAACCCGCCTAATATTTTAGGGATAGAAGTCTGTAAAGAGCTAATGCCCGGAGTACCCCAAGTGGGAGTATTCGATACTGCTTTTCATCAAACTATTCCTGAACATGCCTACCTTTATGGAATTCCTTATAAATTTTACAAGAAATATAAAGTAAGAAGATATGGATTCCATGGAACCTCACATAAATACGTGGCTCAAAGAGCAGCAGAAATTTTAAAAAAACCCATAGATGAGCTTAAAATAATTACTTGCCACCTGGGGAATGGCTCAAGCATTACTGCTGTAAAAAACGGAGTTTCCATAGATACTAGCTTGGGATTTGGGACAGTTGCAGGTATAGTTATGGGGACTCGTTGCGGAGATCTCGATCCGGCAATTATCCCCTTTTTGATGGATAAGGAAAAACTTTCAGTGGAAGAGATCAATGAAATTATTTATAAAAAAAGTGGATTTATAGGTTTATCGGAAGGGATTTCAAGTGATAAACGAGATTTAAGAGAGAAAGCAAACCAGGGTGATGAAAGAGCTATAAGAACTATTTCTGTTTTTACTTATGGCATAAAAAAATATATCGGAGCATATGCTGCAGCTATGGGAGGAGTCGATGTAATTGTTTTTACCGCAGGTATTGGAGAAAATTCTCAAGAAACCAGAGCTGAGGCCTGTGAAGGATTAGAATTTTTAGGAGTAAAGATTGACCCGGAAAAAAATAAAGTTCATGGTAAGGAAGCCATTATAAGTAATAATAATTCAAGAGTAAAAGTTATGGTAATTCCTACTAATGAAGAGTTAATGATTGCTAAAGATACAGCAGAAATTTCAGCAAATCTATAGTAGTAATTGGGTAAAATTTAGGAGGTAAAATGTACAAAGTAGTTAACAAAGAAAGATTACACGAAATTATTTATTCAATGTGGATAGAAGCTCCAGAGGTAGCTTCCTCCGTCCAACCCGGTCAGTTTATTATTCTAATGATCAAGGAAAAAGGAGAACGCATTCCCTTAACTGTTGCTGATTTTAACCGGGAAAAGGGACTAATCCGCATCGTCTTTCAGATAGTAGGCAAGACCAGCGAAGAACTTTCCACCTTAGAAGAAGGAGATAAATTATTCTCCTTTATCGGACCTTTAGGTAAGGAAACCGAGATTAGAAATTACGGAAAAGTAATAACTGTAGGCGGGGGTACCGGAATCGCCTGTATCCATCCGATTACTCGTGCCTTAAAAGAAGCCGGTAATGAAGTCATCTCTATAATCGGAGCTAGAAACAAGGAACTAATTATTATGGAAAAAGAACTAAAATTGGCCTCCTCAGAACTAATTGTTACTACCGATGATGGTAGTTATGGCCGAAAGGGTTTTGTCACTCAAGTTTTAAAAGAACTCTTAGATAAGGATAAATCAATCAAGAAGATATGGACTATCGGACCACCCATCATGATGAAAGTTACCTGTGAAACTACCAAACATTATCCGGTAGAGACTATAGTCAGCTTAAATAGTATTATGGTAGACGGTACCGGAATGTGTGGTTCCTGTAGAGTTACCATCGGGGGAGAGGCCAAATTTGTCTGCACCGATGGCCCGGAATTTGATGGACAATTAGTAGACTGGGAAGAATTTTCCAATCGTCTTTCCCGTTATAAAGGCTCAGAAAAAAAATCCTGGGATCTCTACCACCAACATAATCATACCTGTAACTGCGGAGGGAGGACAAATTAATGGCTGAAATGATACCAGTAAAAGAAAGAATGAAAAGAGAGCAAGTGTCCATGCCCGAACAAGGACCCAAAGGGAGAATTTATAATTTTAAAGAAGTACCCTTGGGCTATACTCAAGAACAGGCTATTTATGAAGCTCAAAGGTGTCTCCAGTGTAAAAATCCTAAATGTATGAAGGGCTGCCCGGCGGAGATTAACATTCCTAAATTTATTGAAAAAATTGTTGAGGAAGATTTTGCTGGAGCCTATCTGGAAATATTAAAGACCGATGACCTTCCGGCCATAACCGGGAGAGTATGTCCTCAGGAAGAACAGTGTCAGCAGGTTTGTATTTTAGAAAAACAGAGAAAACCGATAGCTATCGGTCGATTAGAACGATTTGTTGCTGATTGGGCTCGCAAAAATAACATTCACGGAAGCCTACC
>CAZWFH010000264.1:0-2780 GCA_964632105.1 uncultured Atribacterota bacterium | reverse complement strand
TACAAAAAAGCACCGAAGGGGCAATTCCTAATCTTTAGGAAAACCCATACAGAGTATACCTTAAAGAATTATTTCCTTATTTTTAGGAAGAATCTTTCAGATAAAAGGACAGAGTAAGAGAGCATATCATTATTTTCTTAATTTGTCTTTTTTTGTTTTACTTATTGGTAAAAATAACTTTAAGGTAAGTATAGACTTTTGAAGCTTGACAAAGAACCGTACCCTGACACACGATAAAGAACTATGCTTCGTCATGGACTTCTGTCTCAAATATCTCGATTATAATTATTTATTTATAAAAAACAAGGGGATAATTTAATGGCAAATACAAATAATTGGAAAATGTTAAAGAAAGTAGCCTTAATAATAACGATAGTTTCGGGAATAGTAGGGATTATTCATTATACAACGCCATGGATAAAGGGTCTCATTACAGATTACAAAGAGATAAAGGGAGATGTAATTACTAATGAAATAGTAGAAGGTCCTGAAAAAATAGAAGAAGGTATTGACAGTTTAAGAATTAAGGATAAGGAAACTATCAGTTTAGAACCCCGCATATTAGTTTTTGTCCCAGAGATGCATGCTGGGAAGGAAATATCAGATAACTCGACTGAAATAGCTATTATTAATGGATTACTTAAGGCTGGTTTTGTAGTAATAAATAAACACGAGCGAGATAGCATAGGTCAGAATCCTCTAATTAAAAAAGTTTTAAAAGAAGATAAACAGGCAACTTTGGAGCTTGCTATGGACTATAAAGCAAATGTAGTAATTGTTGGTAAAGCTATTAGCGAGAAAACAGGTATGATATCAGATTTTCATTCTGTGCGAGCTTACTTAGAGATTCGGGCTTATAAGACAGACGAAGATAAAGTAATAGCAGCTCATAGTCTGCAAGTTTCCAGAGCCGGAATTACCGAGGATAGTGCTTACAAAACGGCTTTTAATTTAGCAGGGGAGCAGATGGCTGATTATTTAGTAGAAAGATTGGCTGAATTTCGAAATCCTGAAGAGATTAGAACTATTAATTTATTTATCGATAATTTAAGAAACAAGTCTCAATTTGAAAAAATGAAGGAAGCAATGGGCAAAATGCTCTTGGTTATTGAGGTAAAAGTCAATCTTTTAGAGAATGAAAAAGCCGAATTAATAGTTAAAACCTTAGGGGATGTTCAAGAACTAAATGAAGATTTAGGTAATTTGACTTTTATAAATTTAGAAATTAAAAAGGTAAATGATGACTTAGTGCAAATTACAGTAAGATAAAGCATTATCATAAATGTGACAGGTTCTCTGACACACTTTTATTGCACTTCCATCATGTTTTAAGAAATTACGGTATTCACACTTGACATAACTTTTTTCTTGAACTGAAATTTTGGGTTTTTATTTTCGGCAAAAAGAAAGATTTTTAGAATAAGTATAGTATGTAGTAAACAAAGATAGTCTAAATTAATGTTCATGTTTAAAATTGAAAAAATAATAAAAAGGATTTTATATAAAACTTTATTAAATTTAATATGGTATTCTGTATGAAGGTAACAGGAGAGACCTTTTCTTTTATTTTTAAAAGAAAAGGAGCCGAAGAGGCAAGATACTAAATGTATCCAAACTTTCAGGCAAAAGGACTGTTACCGGACAGAACTCTGGAGAGCTTTATACAAAAAGCACCGAAGGGGCAACTCCTAATCTTTAGGAAAACCCTTGCAGAGTTTACTAAAAGAACTATTTCCTAATTACATAGGAAGAATCTTTCAGGTAAAAGGACAGAGTAAGAAAGTAAGATAATTATTTTTTTATTCTGTCCTTTTTATTTATATAAAAATATTCTATGCAGACATTTAAAATCTAATAATGCATATATTACAAAAGGATAGAGCACAAAGTTATGGATCTAAGGTGTAATACGTTATGATTACCCGGCTGCTAGCTTTTTTGTGTGCGTTATGTAGATTGAATAATCATGTGAGTTTATGAAAAAATTATGCTTTATGATGTATTAAGATTACAAAAACAATTTTATGTAAAATTTAAAATATTTAATTAAATTATAGGAGGAAAATAAAATGAAAAAGTATCTAATTTTGTTAACATTAATAATAATTCTTTTTGTTCCTACTGTTGTTTCTGCTGCAGATTATCATTTACCTACCTTAGCAGTAGTATCCTTTGAGAATCACTCAAAAGTCGAGCTACCTGACCTGGAGAATATTGGATTACAATTTTTAGAAAGTGCTTTAGTTAAATCAGGAATGTTTACCTTATTAGATCGGCTTACAGTACAAAAGTCGTTAGAAGAAATTCGTTTTAGTAGTGCATCTGGCTTGGTAGATCCTTCCTTTGCTATACAGTTAGGGAAAATGTTAGGAGCAAGATATTTAGCTACTGGTAATGTTATTGATATTTCTATGAGGGTTACTGAATTTAAAGGTTATGGTATTTCTACCAAAAGGACTGCAATTTCGGTTACTATCGGATTAAGAATAGTAGACGCAGAACGAGGTACTATATTTTTTATCGATCAGGATGTAGCAGCTCAAGAACTACCTTTTAGTACCCAAAATACCAATATCTCGGGACAGGCTTACAGTATTTATCAAAATCTTATGAAGCAGGCAATATTAAAATCGGTTTATAGTCTAAGACAGAGAGTAATAGCTACAACACCGGAGGCCCCAAAGGCTCCTAAAATGATATTAGTACCTATCAATTCAGAACCGATCGGTGCAGATGTAGAAATCAGCGGGATATTTTACGGCAATACTCCCTGTGAACTG
>CAZWFH010000263.1:0-2785 GCA_964632105.1 uncultured Atribacterota bacterium | reverse complement strand
ACCAAGTTAATATTTAATAATGCTGAAAAGCGATTAGAAAATGCAGGTTATAAGACATGGCAAACTCCCTTTGGTTATTTTTTAGACCTGGACTTAAAAGCACCCGGTAAATCTTTAGCAAGAGTCTTTAAGGAATTTTAACTAAAAAAGAGGGTTTTTCATTGTTTTTGTAGTATAAAATGTTAGGAAATTAAAGAGTGGAAGTTGGGATAAAAAAGTTAATCATAATTTTATTTTATGAATTTGTGAAGCCTGACCCTGCACACTATGGTTAAGAAAGTATTCCGCTAATCTTTACTGCGGTATAGACCAGGAGAAGGGATAGAATGCTATTTATAATAATTCTTAATTTTAGGTGATGTAAATATTGATTAATAATTGCCCCGAATGAAGCCCAGGTTAAAACAGCACAAAGACCTATGAAGGCAAAGCCCAATGAGAAGAGGATAATATAGAGGGGATTACCAATAAGGGGATTTAGAAAGACCGAGTAAAGTGTCAGGCCATAAATGATTGCTTTAGGGTTTAAAAATTGGAGCAATACACCTTTATAAAAACCCCAGAGATACTGGTTAGATTTTTCCTGAAGCGAAAAGCTGACTCTAAAAGTGCCATAAGCCAGGTAGAGAATATAGGCCGCTCCAATCCAGCGCATGATAGGTTCGACAGAGGGAAGGGCTGTGAAAAGAAGATTAGAAAAAAATCCGCAGAGCAACAACAGTAAGAAAAATCCGGTAACAATTCCATAGATGTAATTCATGGTTTTTTTAATTCCAAAATTAATACTCATGGAGGCACAGCTCAGGTTATTGGGTCCCGGAGTGAAGGTGGTAATCAAGGCGAAGGGAATTAAAATACCAAAGTCAATTAAGTTCATTTCTGTTCCCTCCTCAATTATTTATTTTGAATTATGATTTTTGGATTCATTCGGGCGGAAAGTAAAAGTGTTTATCAATTTACAGTAAAAAAGTTCTATTGTCAAGAAATTTACATAAGTTACAAAAACTGATAAAATTAAAAAAATGTTTTAAGGTAAGAATCGTTTAAATTTAATTTAATATAATTTAGCCTAATAATGGTCGAGCTCTAAGTTGATTTAAAAATAGATAGAAAGGGTAATATATGAGTAAAACGATTAAAAGTGTATGTGTATACGGTATTGGAGGAGTCGGTGGATATTTTGGCGGCAGAATAGCTCATGAAATTAGCAAGGGTAACCGCGCTGTACAGGTCTATTTTGTAGGCCGAGGAGAACATTTAAAAGCCGTTCAGCAACACGGGCTGAATCTAATCACCGATAAAGAAGAATTTCTTTGCTTTCCGAATATTGCGACAGATAATATAAGACATATTCCTACCCCGGATTTATATTTATTATGCGTAAAAGGGTACGATTTAGATAATACTGTTGCATTAATTTCAAAAAATATATCCGCTGATACTATAATTCTTCCCTTGCTTAATGGGGTGGATATCTATGAAAGCATAAGGGCTACTTTACAAAAAGCGATAGTTTCACCTGCCTGTGCCTATATTTCCTCAAGTATTGAAAAGCCCGGAACAGTAAGACAAAAAGGCCCCGAAGGACATATCGTATTTGGTAAAGACCCGAAGCACTTAAGCTATAATTATGAGCACCTTATTGAATTCTTTAATAAAATGGGAATTAGTAGCACCTGGTATGATAATCCTTATCCTGCGATATGGGAAAAGTATATATTTATTACCGCGTTTAGTTTAATGACCGCCTATTCAGGAAAAACATTGGGAGGAGTACTCTCTGATAATAAGTTAAAAAGTATGGCGGAAAATATCATGAAAGAAGTCGTTTTATTGGGGAAAGCAAAAAATATAGATTTTAAGCAAGATGTAGTAGAAAAAACTATACAAAAAGCCCAGAACTTTCCCTTTGAAACCAAGACTTCATTTCAAAGAGATTTTGAAAAAAGGAAAACCAGACATGAAGGAGATATATTCGGAGGGACTTTAATCCGTTTGGCGAAAGAACACAATATCTCAATTCCCACAATTACAGAGGTGTATGGAGAGTTAACCGCACGATAAAATTTGAGTGAGTATTACTTTTGACGAACTTTTTGAATAAATTACCAGGATAGTATAAAATAAAAAAGGAGGTGAGAATTATGGATAAAATGATCGCTTTTTGCGGATTAACTTGTACTGAATGCCCGGCATTTATAGCTACCCGGAAAGATGATGATAAGGAAAGGGGAAAAGTGGCAAAAGTTTGGTCTAAAGAATTTAACAGTGATATAAAACCAGAAGATATTAACTGTGATGGGTGTTTAGAAGAGTCTGGTCGACTTTTTAGTTATTGCAAAGTCTGTGAAATAAGAAAGTGTGGGCAGGAAAAAGAAGTTAAAAATTGTGCTTACTGTGATGATTATGCCTGTGAAAAGCTAACCAAGTTTTTTGATATGGCACCAGACGCCGAGACTACTCTTTCAGAAATCAGAAAAAATCTTTAGGAAAATCTACTTAGAACAGCCTTGCTTACAAGAAAAACTACTTGTTATTTACTACTTATTAAAAATATAGATCTACAATTCCTCTAAGTCAAAAATTATCGCAGGATTATCCGTAGGACTAATGTCTCTACTTATAGAAAAATTTAATTTTATTCTGAAAAAAAGAGGATATTTCGAATATCTCGGATAATATTATATGTATTGGTTGTTCTTATTGTTGTCTGGACTCTTGCTCCCTTTACCTGGCTGTTTATTTCCGGTCTTTTCCCTTATAAGGAATTGATTTCAGACCGCAC
>CAZWFH010000262.1:0-2787 GCA_964632105.1 uncultured Atribacterota bacterium | reverse complement strand
TCTATTTAGTGATGTTTTTGTAAAATCTTTAAAAAAGTACCAATCATTAAAAAAAGCTATTAAGCTGAAAGTAGATATGATTGCAGAAAATCCAATTGCCTTAGGTGAACCACTTAAAGGTAATTTTAGAGGTTATTATAGTTGTCCCGTTAAAAAGAATTTTCTTATTATTTATACATACTGCAAGATATGTAGGAAAAAAGGCGACGATAAAATAGTCTTATGTAATGAATGTAATACATATTCAGATGATACTATTAAATTTATTGACTTAGGTCCTCACAATCATACTTACAAGAAGAAGTTGGATAGGATATAATTAATTTTACAGCTAAAGTTAATTTAAAAAGAGAGAAGGGGGTTATTATACGTAAAATTATTATTGGAGTTATGGGAGGAGGAGAAATAATTAATGCTGGTGACTATGAAGATGCTCGTCGATTAGGTGGTCTAATCGCTAAGGAAGGGTGGATTTTGTTAAATGGAGGAAGAGCTTCCGGAATTATGGAAGCCTCAGCTCGAGGGGCAAAAGAAAATAGTGGGCTGACCATAGGTATTTTACCAGGCACAAATGCCGAGTGGGCTTCCGAATATATCGATATTCCTGTATTGACCGGAGCAGGTTTTGCTCGGAATTACATCAATGTTTTAACCAGTAAAGTAGTAGTTGCGCTTCCCGGAAGAACCGGGACTATTTCGGAAATTGCTTTGGCTTTAAATATTGGTAAAAAAGTGATTTCTTTAAATTTTGACTTAGGTCCTTTGTTTAAAAAATACGAAGAAGACAAACAATTAATCTATGCTAAAAAACCGCAAGAAGTAATAGATTTAATCAAAAAAATATTAAAAAGTGATTTTGATAAGGAAGTTGAGAAATATGACTAAGGTATTGATGAAAGTGGATGGTGCCTGTTATCCCAATCCGGGGAATATGGCAATCGGGATAGTAATTTATAAAGATGGAGAATTATTTAAAAAAATAAGTGAAGCAATTGGCTATGGAACTAATAATATTGCTGAATACAAAGCCTTGATTAGAGGGTTGGAAGAGGCAAAAAAAATAAATCCGGAGAGAATAGATGTATATTGTGATAGCCAATTAGTAGTTAAACAATTAAATAAAAAATATAAAGTTAAGAATAAAGGAATAATTCCATTATTTAATCGGGTTGAAGGAATTGTTCAGACTATTCCGAGCAAAATATATTTTATCTGGGATAGAAGAGATAATAACTTTTTGGCTGATGGTTTAGCTAAAAGAGCTCTGACTGAAGAAGAAGTAAGGAAAAGGGGAAAAGCTGCTAAAGATTTAAAAGTAGAGAGAAAAGATGATTATTTTTTGGTAAGTAGTTCAAAACCAGGAAAATCTTATAAGGTTGATATAAATATCCCTCAGTGTGAATGTATAGATTTTTTAAGAAGAGCCCGAAAATTAAAACTCGAGTGCAAGCATATAATGGCAGTACGATCTTTTTTACAAGAAAAGGAAAGAAAAAAAGAGACCAAGAATAGGTCAAAGATGAAAGTTTTGATATTAAGTAAGATGGTAAAACAACAAGTATGGGAGAAGGCTTTTAATGAATTAAATAAAAAAGCAAAACTTAATTTGGAGTTTATTATCCCTGAAACAGACGAAAGAGAAAATATTAAAAAATACCTCAAAGAAGTTGAAGTGGTAATAGGGGGGACTTTTAGCAAAGAAGATTTTGAGCAGGCTAAAAAATTAAAATTAATTCAAATTCCTTTTGCAGGAGTAGATAAATTGGATTTTAGCTTGTATAAAAATTATCCAGATATATTTATTTGTAATATACATGCTAATAAGAATGCAGTTGCCGAACACGCCTTTGCTCTTATTTTAGCCTTAGCTAAAAATATTGTTGTTAATGACAGAGATTTAAGATTGGGTAGATGGCATGGGTTTTCTACTAAAGAGCCTACCGTTCAACTTCAGGGGAAAAGTTTAGGAATAGTAGGTTTGGGTTCAATTGGATGGGAGATTGCTAAAATTGGTCATGTCCTAGGTATGAAAGTGTTTGCTTTAAAAAGGAAGATAGAAGAGAAGGATTTAAAAAAGAAAAATATTTTGGAATTTTTGGGAGAGAAAAAAGATTTAGAAAAAGTGATTAAAGAATCAGATTTTATTGTTGTAGCTGTTCCTCTTACCAAAGAAACCAGTGGGTTGATTGGAGAGAAAGAATTAAAGTTAATGAAGGGAAAATACCTTATAAATATTTCCCGAGGCGTGGTAATAGACGAGGAAGCTTTATTTAAATCTTTAAAAGAAGGTAATATTACCGGAGCAGCAATAGATACCTGGTATCAATATCCTTCTTTGGAACAAAAAGAAGTACTTCCCAGTAAATATGATTTTAGCAAGTTAGATAATGTAGTGATGAGTCCTCATACTGCAGGATATACTGATAGAGCATTAGAAGAAAATATAAAGTCTGTTTTTGATAATATAGTGAAGATTTATTACGGGGAAGAACCAGAAAATCAGATAAATCCTGAATTAGAATATTAAATTAGCGTAGAGTGGGTAGCGTATAGGAATACAGTATCGGGTATCGAGTAAAATCAGTATCGAGTATATAGTATCAAGTATATAGTAAAGAGAAAAAAGAAAGAAAAGAATTACTAAAAAAAAACTTTCAAGAGTTAAGAATCTGGTAAATTTGTCTTAATTATTTACTCAATACTATATACTGGATACTGGATACTGTTTTTTCAGGGTTTAGTCAAGTATTTCAAAAAATCAGAATCAGTAGAAAGCAAGACAGTAGT
>CAZWFH010000261.1:0-2805 GCA_964632105.1 uncultured Atribacterota bacterium | reverse complement strand
GCAATTTTGCTCAGGATTTTAGGTTTTGATGTCCTGTATTTTCAAAATGAGGATTATATATCGGTTATTAATCTGACTAAAAGAGAGTATAGAATTTTGTTATCCAGGGTAAAGTTTTTAAGAAAATTGCCCTGGATTTTTTATCTTAACAAAGACGATATTGATGGGCAATTAGAACAGATTATAAAAGAATTAAAATTGAAAGTAAATAAAGAAAGTCTATTTAGTAGATGTTCAAATTGTAATAATCTCTTGCAAGAAGTTCAGGAAGAGGAAGTCAAGGGAAAGATTCCTTTAGATGTCTATGGGAAAGGCTATTGGTTTAAAAGATGTCTTAATTGCGGAAAAATTTTTTGGAACGGGAATCATATGCCAACTTTAAAGGAAAGATTTAGGAAAATCGGAGTTGAAGAAGAAAAAGATGAAGATATTAGAAAATTTAAATGAAAGACAACAGGAAGCAGTAAAAATTGAAGAAGCTCCAATATTAGTTATTGCTGGTGCGGGTAGTGGAAAAACAAAAGTTTTAACTCATAGGATTGCTTATTTGATTTTTCAAAAGAAGATAAACCCGAGCAACATATTAGCTGTTACCTTTACTAATAAAGCTGCTCAAGAGATGAAAGACAGAATTGAATTTATAAGTAAAGATATTTCCAATAGAAAGATAATGAAAGGCTTATGGATGGGTACTTTTCATTCTATCTGTGCACGGATTTTACGTCGAGAGATAGATATCCTGGGTTATGATAAAAATTTTGTTATTTATGATAAAGGCGATCAGCTTAGTATGATAAGAAGATGTATTAAGGCTCTCGATTTAGATAATAAAAAATATAGCCCTAATATTATTTCATCTATAATAGATAAGGCTAAGAATAATTTGGAAGATGCAGAACTATTTGAATATAATGCTATGAACTATTTCAAAAAAATTGCAGCAAAGGTATACACACAATATCAAGAAGAATTATTCGAAAATAACGCTCTGGATTTTAATGATTTGATTTTATTAACGGTGAAACTCTTCAAGGAAAGGCCCGAAATTTTAGAAAATTATCAGAATAAATTTAGATATATCTTAGTAGATGAATATCAGGATATAAATTTTGCTCAATATCAGTTAGTAAAATTACTTTCGGGAAAATATAATAATTTATTTGTGGTAGGCGATCCTGACCAGAGCATTTATAAATTTAGAGGAGCGGATTTAAATAATATTTTAAGATTCGAACATGATTTTCCTCATAGTAAAGTAATCAAGTTGGAACAGAATTATCGATCTACCAAAGTGATATTAGAGGGAGCTACAAATTTGATAAAACATAACAGAAATCGTAAAGAAAAAGAACTATGGACTGATAAAAAAGGCGGTGAAAAGATAAGGTGCTATGAAGCAGTTAGTGCCCTCGATGAAGCAGTATTTGTAAGTCAGGAGATTATAAAATTAAATAAGGAAGAAGGTAGAACTTTTAAAAATTTCGCTATTTTATACAGGACGAATGCCCAATCGAGGTCTTTTGAAGAAATTTTTAATAAACAAGGCATTCCTTTTCGGGTTATTGGGGGATTAAGGTTTTACGAGAGAAAGGAAGTAAAAGATATTCTGGCTTATCTGCGCTTTATTCACGATCAAAAAGATAGAGTAAGTTTTTTAAGGATTATTAATAATTCCAAATTAGGTATAGGTAAAATTACTTTAGGCAAAATAGAAGAATTAGCTAGAAAAAATAATTTAAATTTTTACCAGGCTTTAAAACGGTACTTAAAAGTAACAAAAATATACGCAGACAGGAAAGAAACAATAGATAAATTTACTTCATTGATTGATGAGCTTAATGAAAAGAAAAAAGAAATCAAAGGGAGCGAACTGCTCATAGAGCTAATAAGAAAAGTTAACTATTATGAGGAACTAAAAAAAGAAGGGGAATTCAAAGCTCAAAGCAAGATTGAAAATATAAAGGAATTAATTCTAGCAGTGCAAGAGTTCGAAGTGAACAACGAAGATAAATCCCTAACCACCTTTTTAGAATACATTGCTTTAATTACAGATATTGACCTATACAAAGGAGAAGAGGATGTAGTTACAGTTATGACCCTGCATAGTGCCAAAGGTTTAGAATTTCCGGTGGTTTTCATTACCGGATTTGAGGAAGGCATATTTCCTCATTCTCGTTCACTAAACAGTGGAGAGGAATTAGAAGAAGAAAGAAGGTTGTGTTATGTGGGGATGACCAGAGCCAAAGAAAGGTTATATTTGACTTACGCCTGGAGAAGAAATTTGAATGGTAATACCTTATTCAACAGTGTTTCACGATTTATTTCTGAGATTCCAAAACATCTTAAAGAAAAAGCAGATATAGAAAAAGGAGAAGAAATTCCTTCACTTGATAATAGAAGAGAAAAAATGGAAGTAGAAGTGGGAGATAAGATAAGACATGTGGATTGGGGAATAGGGGTTATATTAAATAAAATTGATACTGAAAATGATATTTTTATAACTGTGGATTTTGAAAAAGTGGGACTAAAAAAGTTATCAATTAATTACGCACCATTGGAGAAAGTATAATAAATAGTGTATAGCGTTTAGCGTTTAGGAAGTAGTGACACGATGTATCGTGCCCACAGAAAACGAGAGGCAATAAAACAAGGAGGGCACAATTCATTGAACCCTTACAGGAAATAATAAAAATATAGAGGATATAAAGAATATTTATATTAATAAAAAAAGGGCACGAATTAATCGTACCCTTTTTTTAGTGCGCCCAGCATGGGTGATTACTTGTCGGTGAAAGTCCGATATGG
>CAZWFH010000260.1:0-2812 GCA_964632105.1 uncultured Atribacterota bacterium | reverse complement strand
GGCGGCAACATATAAAAAAGCGATATTGCTGCAATTACTCCATAATCTACTACCTCAGTTGCAAGAAGACCTTGAACTAAAGTTGAAAGTAATGGCACTGTTCCGGGAAGCAAGGTATAAACATAAATAAAATCATGCCATGCAAACAAAAAACCCCATATAAATAGTGCTCCTATACCAGGCTTGATTAATGGAAGAAATATCTTATACCACACCTGAAATCGAGTGCAGCCATCTATCATAGCAGATCTTTCAATATCCCAGGGCACTGTATCAAAAAATCCCTTTGCCATCCAAACTCCTAAAGGTATTTCCAGTGAAGCCCTTGCTAACGCAACGCCAGGGATTTTATATAAGAGCTTTGTATAGAGTAACAAGAAAAAAATAGCTATTAAAAGAATCTGGCCACTAACAGCATGGAGTATTAACTGCATCGATAAGAAAAAAGTCTTTCCGCGAAATTCGATCCTGGACAAAGCATACCCTGTCAATGTACAAACAACTGTTACTGCAAGGCCTGATATGGAAGCAAAAAGAATAGTATTTAAAAAAATACTCCATATCCTCGTTTTCTCTAAACCCCATGGAATCGTACTCCACAGGAAACTAAAGTTAGAGAAACTTAATTTTTGAGGAATGATGCCGAGTGATATCCCTTTACTAAAAGCTTGCGCAAAGAAAGCAATGTACATTATCAGAAATGGGATAGCGATTAGAGAAAGTATTATATAAATTATCCATTTATCAAATATTCTTTTCATACTTCTATCCTTGAGCGTTCGATCATTCTTCTCATACCAAAGATTTTCAGTAGAACCACGAGAAGGATCAAGTTAATTATCACGAGTATCACCATTATACTGCTTCCGTAACCATATTGATAATTTTTAAATGCACTATTATACCCATAAAGTGCCCACACTTCAGTAGCATGATATGGTCCCCCTCCAGTAATCAGGAAAATATAAACATATGAGTTTATGAAGGACATTAAATGCCATGCTGTCATAGTCATAATTGGCCATTTCAATAGAGGAATTATAATGAATCTCGATGTTTGCCAGAAAGAAGCTCCATCGATCTCTGCTGCCCAGGTATAGTCCTTAGGGATAGATGCAATTGCAGAGGTAAAGATAAGCGTAGCCAATGAAATACCCAAAAATCCATTGGCACATATCACAATAAGCATGGGAGATTCAATAAACCAATGGATTGGTGAGACACCAAAACCTTCTAAAATTGAGTTAAAAACTCCATAGCGTGTTCCCTCAAAACTCCACATCCAGAGAAAACCCCAGACTACTGGCGGAACTAATCTGGGAAAGAAAAATATAGCTCTAAAAATTAGACTTGCCGTCCGATTAATTCTCATAGTAAGTAAAGATATAAAAAGTGCCCCAATAATAGTTAAGGGAAGTGCGCTGATAATATAAATAATGGTATTCTTAATAATTCTTGGTATTAATGGATCTTTGAGAGTAAATAGCTTTAAAAAGTTTGTTAAACCCACAAAACGCCAGCTAAATACCTGATCCATATTAGTAAAAGCGATAGTGAAGACCAGCACAACCGGAATAAAGTAGAAAAATGATATAAGAAGGGCACTGGGAGATAAAAAGAACCAATGGGAATGGAATTTTAAGGAATTTTTTCTCATTTACTTTCCTTCCTCAACTCATAATATAAGTACAAATTAAGTTCAATTAATTTATGAGGATAAGCAATTTCCAAAAATAAGAGAGGGCATTCAAAGCCCTCTCTTATTCTGCTCATTTCATCATTTTATAATTTCCACATTCTGTATAGTAGTGGCAAAGGCTTTCAAGTCATCGACAGCTTGAGCTGGTGTAATTATACCAGCCTCGACACCTATAAGTGCCTCAAATGCGCGACTTATATAATCCCAAAAGTCCGGATGTACTGGAACAGGTTGAATAGTCAGTGCAGAGGTAGCAGTTCTTTGAATATATTCGTTATCTTTAATCAATGGATTTTCTAAGGCTGATCCCCTGTAAGGTGGTCGCAAAGTATGTGCAGAATGTATTGCACAGGCATCTGGTGAAGTTGCATACATTATCAATAAAGCTGCAATGTCTGGATATTTGCATTGGCTGGTTATCATATATGGAGCAAATTCATGGACTGATATTGGCTTACCGTCCTTTACGGAAGGTGGAAAAGGAAGAAAGCCAAGGTCGTTCTCTAAAGCCTCATCTGTTAAACCATACTTTTCCTTCCACTCTCCTGGTGTTCCGACATGTGATGCCAAAGTACAGAATGTCTTACCTTCAACAAAGGTAGCATGTATAATCATCCATGCCGGTGGTTCAAGTGGAATTACTCCTTTTTTAACCATATCATCATGCCATTGGTAATATTTAAACAGCGCTGGTTCGTCAAGCATTAAGTTACCTGTTTCTGGATTATAACATTTTGTACCAAACTCGAGTAGAGTTGCATAGAAACCTGCTCCTTTACTCGGTCTATGGAGAATGCCATATTCAACCAAACCTGCATCCACTGCCTTTTTAGCTAACCCTGCCAGCTTATCCAGTGTAGTTCTACCGTCTGGTGGTAGCATTTTTAGTATTTCATCATCATTATATCCCAATTTTCTCAATACATCCTTCCTGTACCATACTCCTGCAGGACATATATCATTAGGTACTCCCCAGATTTTGCCCTTCCAGGTTACACCTTCCCATAAGTTGCTGTAGAAATCGTAATAATTGAGATCCCACCACATATTAATATATTTATCTACTGGAATAATAAAACCGCCGTCTGCAAGTTTAGGGTCCCACCGTAAATT
>CAZWFH010000259.1:0-2815 GCA_964632105.1 uncultured Atribacterota bacterium | reverse complement strand
TTTTTATAGAAGTTTTTATAATATAATTAATATGCCCCTCTTCAATTAAATCTTTGGGATGACGATCATCACAACAAAAGAAACATCTCCGGGAATTATCAGGATTTATAAGCGGTAAAAGATCGATTAAATTTCGAGTAACTGATCCTTCTCTTAACATAATATACATACCTAATCTCAATTTTTCTTTAGCCTCTTCTACTGTAGTACATTCATGGTCAGATCTTATTTGAGCAGAAACATAGGCACAAAGATCCTTACCGGATAAATTAGGAGCATGCCCGTCAATGCATTTTTTTGAAAATACTACTATTTTATCTAAAACCTCAGGGATTTGGTTTAAAACTCCCGGAAAATTCATCATCTCTCCCAACCCTAAAACCCATTTTTCGTCTAAAAGAGGAAATAAATCATTTACGCTAAGGTTTGCTCCGGAAGTTCCTAAAGATGAAGCAGGAACACAAGAAGGAAGCATCATAAAAATATTTAAGGGGTTATATTTGCTAGATTCCAACATATATCTGATACCTTCTAAGCCCAATACATTGGCAATTTCGTGAGGATCAATAATCACCGAAGTTGTCCCCATCGGTACTACAGTCCTGGCAAATTCTGAAATTTTTACCATGGAGCTCTCTAAGTGAATATGTCCATCCATAAATCCGGGAGACAAGTAACAATTAGATATATCTATCTCCTTGTCAGCATTATACCCTTCTCCTAATCCTGCAATCATATCCTTATAAATTGCAACATCAGTAGTATATACTTCTCCGGAAAAAACATTTATTATCTTCCCATTTTTTAATAATAGATCTGCTTTTTCCTCTCCTCGAGCAACTTTAATAATTTCAGCAAGACTCATAATTATCACCCCTTCTTTTAGCGTATAGCGTACAGCGTTTAGCGTATGACAATCTAGTATCTAGTATCTCGCCAGAAAAACAAGATATGTTAATTAAGTTTTTTAATTAAATTTGTAATCATACGAGATTCGTGATTAATTTTTTCTAATATAATTTTTTTATTCTCTTCGTTTATATATTTTAACTCTGTGGCTATTTCCACTTGAGTTTCTAATTCTGCACAAGAACCTAAAGCAATATACAAAAATTGTTTATACTCTTTATTGTGAAATCTATTAAAACCTTCAGCTATATTCATGGGAATAGATAGACTTGCTCTTTGCATTTGATTTGTTAAGCTGTAAAGTTCTAAATTGGGAAATCTACTTACTGTTTTATATATATCTTTAACTATCTCTATGCCTTTTTCCCATATATCTAAATCTCTGAAATTTTTAATTTTTTTGTCCATTTGTTTCCTTTACGAGATACGATTCACGAGATACTAGATACTAGACTCTGCCAGATTTTTTCTACCTGTTCTTTGGTCTTGTCCAATGAATTACTATTATCTATCACGTAGTCAGCCATTTTAGCTTTTTCTTCCATAGGTATTTGAGATCTTACTCTCTGTAAGGCTTCATCTTTGGATAAATTATTTCTTTTAATTAATCTCTTTATTTGTTCATCTTTATCTATATACACTACTATTATTTTATCCATAAATCTATCTATCTTAGCTTCATAGATTAAGGCAGCATCTATAATTAATACTTTTTCCTGGTTATGTGTTTTATTTTTTGCTGAATCTATCTCTTT
Source organism: uncultured Atribacterota bacterium (assembly GCA_964632105.1). Lineage (GTDB taxonomy): Bacteria > Atribacterota > Phoenicimicrobiia > Phoenicimicrobiales > Phoenicimicrobiaceae > Sediminicultor. The sequence continues at coordinate 1,151 of CAZWFH010000259.1, read as the reverse complement.
TTTAATCATTTTTGTTATTTCAGGATGAGTAATTTCATTTAATTTTTTCAAGAGAGTCTGATTTGCAAAAACTATTTTGCCCAATTTTTCTCTATCAATGGTCAGGTCGTTTTGTAAAATATCTTTCCCAAATATTTTAACAATTTTCTTCCAGACAGGTTTGTTTGGCAAAATAATACTATGACCAAGTTTATCAGCATCAATAATTTTAGCCCCTAAATATTTAAACATTAATGCTACTGTGCTCTTGCCGCCTACAATTCCACCCGTGAGACCAACAATTAATGTCATGATCCCTCCATAATTAGTCGTTAGTGAATAGTGAATAGTCGTTAGTATTAAATACAAGATAAATTAGTCGTTAATTAGTATTTAGTTTCTTAATTAAACTCATAGTCATTTTACTAATTTCATCAATTTCATTTAGTAATTTATCAGATTCCTTGTTTTCAAAATATCCCAATCGTAAGGCAATAATAATTTGAGTAGAAAGTTCGGCACAACTCCCCAGAGAGATGAATAGGAATTGTTTATATTCTTTATTAGAGAATCTGGCAAATCCTTCTGCTATATTTGAAGGAATTGAAACAGCTGACCTTCTTAGCTGACTGGTCAATCCATATATTTCTTCCTTAGGAAAATTTTTAGTTATTTTATATATATCTTCGACTACTCCTATACTTCTTTTCCATATATTTAAATCTTTATAACTTTTTATTTTCATATTATAATTTATTCTTTCTTATTTTCTTAATCTTTTTATTAAATACTATTCACTATTCACTAACGACTATTCACTAATTTAGTTCTGCCCAATTACTACCCGTCTTCAAATTAACTTTTATGGGAACAGAAAGTTTTAAGCTATGTTCCATAATATCCTTTATAATATCTTTAGCTTTTTCTAACTCTGACTGGTAAATCTCAAATATCAATTCATCATGTATTTGCAGTAGCAATCTACTGGCAAATCGTTCCCTTTTAAAAGATTCATTTATTTTAATCATAGCTAATTTTATTAAATCAGCTGCGCTTCCTTGTATTGGGGCGTTAATAGCAATTCTTTCATTAAATTCACGGATATTTTTATCTTTATTGTTTATACCTTCTAAATATCTCCTTCGGTTTAATAGAGTTATTACATAGCCTTT
>CAZWFH010000258.1:0-2838 GCA_964632105.1 uncultured Atribacterota bacterium | reverse complement strand
TATTCTAGGTGGGGGATTATATCAAAATGGTGAAAACCACCATTTCATATAACGTTTGCGACTATGAGATAGTTGCCGAAGTGAGGAACGAACGTAGGCAATTTGGGTGAAGAGAGCTTGCGAACGTAACCTCATAGTCGCTGTTGTATGAAGTTTTTTTAGCCTGTTTTCTATCCTTATGTTTTATCATTTATTTTTCTTTTTATAATATTATGATATGTATAAATATTTAACTGCCCCATTTCAATCCAGTAATTCTTTCAATCACAAAATCAAGTGCTGCATTTCCGTTTCCACAGTTTGAGAAACCTACAAATGCTGCGTCAATTAGAGGGAAGACAATAATCCGTGCAAAAAAAGTACCACCGCTTCCATCAGCAGCACTCAAGGTATTTTTACTATCTACAGGGACAACTGCCCAGCCATATCCCATTGTAATACTGCCCTTGGTATCAATATTTTGATACATTTCGTCTATTTTAGCTTCAACCTGTATTTTGTGGATAAATTCATACTCAGCTTGTTCCAATAGTATTCCTTTACCTTGAAGTCCAAGTAAATGTTCTTTCGCATATTTTGCATAATCAATAATACTTAAATTAACACCGCCAGATGGATTCACCCAGTCAGGAAAAACATACTCATCGTCAAGAGCTTGAGAAATTATTTTTTCTTCCTCCTTCTCTTTAAAATAATGACCTCTAGGCTGGTCAGGTTCTTCCTTTGACGCTGGCCATCCGCCAATTTTAGCAGAATCCATTTTTAAAGGATTAAATATCTTTTCTTTTAAAAGCTCTTCAAATTGTACACCTGTTATTATTTCAGCAATATAACCAAGAATAGCCCATCCCACGTTTGAATAAATAACTTTTGTACCTGGTTTAGTGACTGGTTTCAAATTTAAAGCGATTTTAGTAATGTGTTCCCTTTGTTGTTGCGGTTCAGGATATAGTTTTGGAATATCATCCCACATTTTTTTTATAATTTCAGGATCCTCATTCTCACTTAACTGAAACGGGATAATTCCTGCCTTGTTAATTAATATATCATGAATTGTAACCTGTTTATAATCTTCATGCATTCTAATTTCTGATAAAATCTCAATTAAAGTTGTATCATAACTCAATTTCCCTTCCTTCACAAGCAACGCTATAAGCAAAGCTGTCATAGACTTAGTTACTGATCCAATATGAAATCTACTGTTTATATCAACCTCTTGTTTTCCTTTATATAAATAAGTTCCTGAAACAGCTTTATATATAGTTTCCTCACCAATAATTAAAGCTACACCCATTGCTGGCTGATTAAACTTGCTACATGCTAAAGTGAGTACTTTCTTAATATCTTCATCACTTTGGATTTTTGGTTGCCATTTTTCATTGCGGGACATAAGAATTATTATAACAGTAATTGCAATGCAAATCACTCCAATTACAATCATAATACTTAAAAAAGATTTTGATTTCATCAATTTTTCCTCCTAAAATTTATTTATTCTATAATTATATTTTTATTAGGATTCATATTTATTTCATTTGGATATGTGCTTAAATTAATATTATATGTAATTCCATTTTTATTATTAAGCTTCTTATATTTAGCAATAATTTTTTTTAATTCATTTACCAATTTTTTTATATCATCCGGTAATAATTTTACACTTGCGAGGAGTGCTGCTACAATTCTTTTATCATTTTTCGGCATATTGCTAATTGTGGAAGTTAAATCATTATTTAGAATTGACAAAGCAATTGCATTTTTATTTAAACCAGTAGTTGAATTTGGACTTACTATATAATTTATAGCAACAGCTCTATAATATTTTTCCAAATTTTTCCCCGTATCTTTTTTCTCAACCAATTTAATTAATCCTGCTTTTTCAAGTAGTTTAAAATGATGTGTTAGATTTGCAGGATGAACATTCAACTCTTTTGCAACGCTTGTAACTGTTCGTTTTTCTTTAATAAGCATATTTAGTATCACAATACGTGTGGGATTGACATATGCTTTTATTTGGTTGCTACTTGCACAAGTCATAACAGGTAATGGAACTTTCTTTTCATTATACATATTTCTAACTATAGAATATTTTCTAATGAAAGTCAAGTGTTTTTATAAAATTTATTATTTATCTAAAAACTAACAAATTAGGGAAACAGTATAATGATGTATAAGTTATTATATTTTTTCTTTCTAACTACCCCATTAAAGTTTACAATAACAAAACCCCTCTATTAATTAAAATTATTTTTAGCGGGGAAGGGGTCCTTCTTGTATCGGAGAGGATCCCTTTATAGTTTTATAAAACAAGGAGCATCTATAAGGAAATCAAAGAAATAGGAAGCTTTATATATTATAAAGGGCAATAATGTTCTAATATTGACTATTATACTAAAATATGATAATATGTTCATATACAACCTAGCTTTGCTTGATTTAAAACCCGTCCTCGACCTGATCGGGGATTCTAAAAAAGGAGGTGAAAAAAATGGCAACAGTAATAACCGTCCCTCGTGATTCAAGCCTGCAATTTAGACTGGTAATAGGTACCAATCCGAGTACCGGAGCTCCTATCATCAACAGCAAGACCTTTACTAAGGTTAAATCAGCTGCCTTAGACCAAGACGTCTATGATACAGCTACCGCTTTAACCGGCCTGCAGAAGTACACTGTAGATGAAATCAGACTTGAAAGAGAATCTCAACTTACTGAATAATCGTTAATAATTGTAAACCATAAACAAAGAAGGAGGTGAAAAATAAATGGCAACCGTATTAGGAGATGTAACTAGTGCCTTGTTAAATAATAAATGATATAATTTATAGTGACATTTTTAAA
>CAZWFH010000257.1:0-2839 GCA_964632105.1 uncultured Atribacterota bacterium | reverse complement strand
TCCATCTCACCCTTCTCATCCAATATCGCCAGATATATTCCGGTAGGATGCTCTCCCGATATTATCATCTGCTCCGTCTTAACTCCGGCTTTCCCGGTCTCTTCCAAAATCCTTATCCCTTCTCCATCATCTCCTACCGCACTCAACAAAGTAACCGGCACATTAAGTAAAGCCAGATTATGGGCAATATTCCTTCCCACTCCTCCCGAGCCGACATTTATCTTACCCGGGTTGGAGGTATGCCTTTCCAGCACCTCCTCAGAAGGTCTGCCTCTCAAATCAATATTAGCTCCACCTATTACTACTACCCCGCCAAATCTTCCTCGTCTATCACTTAATCTCGGAGAACTCAAAACTTCCTCTCTTATTCTGGTTATTACCATTTTAAAAAACCTACTCCAAAACCGATAATATTTTTTTTATTATACCACAAACTCCCCTTCCTACCCCAAACTCACTAAAAAGTTAACCAAAGGTGCCTGGCACCTTTGGTTAACTTTTATAATAAAAAAGACGGGCCTTTTGCCTGTCCCTTTTTTATTAGTTTACTAATTAATCATTTTTCTTCTGAAATATCATGTTTCCCAATTCGAAAGAAAAGATACCCTTTGGAAGTTATTTGGAATAGAAATCGATAATTCTTGTTAATACTTCCCTCCAGAACATTCTGATATTTTTTAACTTTTTTCACTCTTAAGGAAGGATGGGATAAGTTTTCAATCAAAAGCCTTATTTTCTCATCTGTTTTCTTCTGAATAGCAGCTGAAAGTTTTTTATAGTCTTTCTTAAAATAAGCAGTATAAATCAATTGCATCTATCTATTCATGAAGGTCATTAATTAAATGTGTTACATCATTATGTATCTTGACCCTGCCTTTCCTGACATCATCTATAGCCTCTTTTAGCATCTCTTCACCTTTTGCCGACAAATTTGCCGAGACTTTATCTACTAATATTTTAGGAATAATAACTATTTTATCATCTTCTTTGACAATTTCTAAATAATCACCCTTCTTAATACCCAATTCTTTACGAATTCTACTGGGAATTGTAATTTGCGCTTTTTCTCTAATTTGAATTAAAGACATTAGTCTTCTCTCCTTTGATTAATCATAAATAATCCTATAGTAAGAATTTCCTACTTTCTTCCTTAATATAATATAACAAATATTAATAAAAGTGTCAAACTTTTTCTTTTCCTTACTATATACTATTTAAGCATTCCCCTATTCGGCTCATAACTAGGCACCATCTCCTGCAGCTTCCTCACTATCCCTTCAGCGTCCATCTCCCGTGCCAGCACCTCTAATTCCTTAATATCCTTCTCCAGCTTTTCTCCAGCAACTTCTTCAACCTTGGCAATAAAAATCTTTTCGTGCCCGCTATCTCCCAGCACCCCGCTCCTCTCTTCCTTAGTCAATATCTCCTCAAACATCTTCTCTCCCGGCCTTAATCCTATAATCTTTATCTCTATATCCTCGCCAATTTCAAAGCCGGACAAATGAATCAATTCTTTAGCCAGGTCCAGCACCTTTATCGGTTTTCCCATATCCAGTACAAATACTTCTCCGCCTATTCCCAGCACACCGGCCTGGATCACCAACTGACTTGCCTCAGGCAAAGTCATAAAATATCTCTTTACTTCTCTATCAGTTACTGTAACCGGCCCGCCCTCGGCAATCTGCTGCTTAAACATGGGTACAACGCTGCCATTGCTTTCCAATACATTTCCAAAGCGAACCGCTACAAATTTAGTTTTATTCCTACTTCCCAAATCCTTTACCACCATCTCCGCCACTCTCTTACTTGCCCCCATTACACTGGTAGGATTAATTGCTTTGTCAGTAGAAATCATTACAACCCTTTCTGCCCCATACTTCTCTGCCAATTCCCCCACATTCTTAGTCCCGATAATATTATTCATCACTGCCTCATCGGGATGGTATTCCATCATCGGGACATGTTTATGGGCTGCCGCATGAAAAACCACTTCCGGTCTATACTTTTTAAATATTTTATCCATTTTATCTCTATTCCTTATATCTGCCACCACCGGCACAATCTCCATATCCGTTCGCGCTTCTTCTCCTACCCCCGACCATTTTCCTTCAAGTTCAAGATTTATATGGAAAAGGCCATTTTCACTATGGTCTAATAAAATCAAACTCCTCGGCCCAAATCTACAAATCTGCCGGGCCAATTCTCCTCCGATTGAACCTCCCCCTCCGGTCACCATCACTCTCCTGCCCTTTAAATATCCGGAAATCTCCTCTAAATTTACCTTTACCGGTTCTCTTCCTAATAAATCTTCAATCCTGATAGTCCTGATCCGAGAAACACTGACCTTGCCATCTACTAATTCATACAGTCCGGGTAAGATTTTTATCTTCACTTCTTTATTTTTTATATTATCAACGATTCTCTTAATCTGTTTACCGCTTGCCGTAGGGATGGCAATAATAACTGTATTTATTTGTTCTTTTTCCAAAATACCATTTATATCTTTAACTATCCCAAATACTTTTCTGCCATGAATTCTCTTTCCAATCTTCTCCTTATCATCATCAATAAAACCGATCAAAGTACCTAAATCATATCTCTTTATTATCTCTCTGGAAATTATTTCTCCAGCGTCTCCGGCCCCTACAATTAATACTCTCTCCCCTACCACTTTTAAATTACTTTTCCTTTCACAATATAATCTCCAGACCAATCGGCTTCCTCCCACCAGGGCCAGACTGAAAAACCAGGTCAAAGCCACAATTGTGCGCGGAAAGGCAATACCCTTCACCCAATTTAAACATAAAACCGTACCAAATATTCCCCCGGTAACAACTTC
>CAZWFH010000256.1:0-2860 GCA_964632105.1 uncultured Atribacterota bacterium | reverse complement strand
GGATATATTTTTGTTTACCGGCACAATAAAGGAGAATATATTATATGGAAAACCCAACTCAGAAGATGTAAAAGTAATAGAGGCTGCTAAAAATGCCAACATTCATAATTTTATAATGAGTTTACCCGAAGGATATGATAGCTATATAGGAGAAAAAGGGATAAAACTTTCAGGGGGTCAAAAACAGAGGATATCTCTTGCCAGAGCATTTTTAAAGAATCCTGCTATCCTCATACTCGATGAAGCTACTTCAGCTTTAGATAGTGAAGCTGAAATTATAATACAACAAGCCTTAGAAAAGTTAACTATCGGCAGAACAGTGCTAGTAATTGCCCACAGGCTATCTACTATTAAAAATGCTAACGAGATAGTAGTTTTAACTGATCAAGGAATTAAAGAAAAAGGTAATCATGATGAGCTCATAGCCAAGGATGGATTATATACCAAGCTTTACAATGCTCAATTTAGAGGTTTCATACCGGATAAAATAGAATAAAATATAAAAGCATAGATTGTTCTTTTTTAGAAAATCTATAACTTTACATTAGTGGGGGAATAAGATAAAGAAAAGAATAGTGGGCAATACAAATAACATGGTTGTGTTTTAATAAACTTTTATTATATACTGATTGTAATAAAATGTTAAGCAAGGCAATTTCTTATAGGTCAAATCTTAATAAACTTATTAGAGGAAAAAAATGGTCCATAATTCTGATAATCATGATAATATTATAAAAAAAATAGAAGAATTGAGAGAAAAGATTAGATATCATAATTATCGCTATTATGTTTTGGATGATCCAACTGTTTCAGATACTGAATATGATCAATTAATGAGGGATTTAATAGAATTAGAAAATAAATATCCGCAATATATTTCACCTTCTTCTCCTACTCAAAGAGTAGGCATAGCACCTGTCTCTGAATTTGCAACAGTAAGACATATTACTCCAATGTTAAGTTTGGCGAATGCTTTTTCGATTGAAGAACTACGAGCCTTTGACCAGAGGATAAAAAAAATAATTTATGAACAAAAATTAGAATACGTGATAGAGCTAAAGATTGACGGACTGGCCGTTGCTTTAGTCTACGAAAACGGTATATTTGTGAGAGGAGCAACCCGGGGGGATGGGACAACCGGAGAAGAAATTACTCCCAATCTTAGGACTGTAAAAACTATTCCCTTAAAATTGTTCGGTGAAAATATACCTATTCGTATTGATGTATACGGGGAAGTTTATATGAAGAAAAGCGATTTTAAGAGGTTAAACGAAGAGAGAATGAAAAATGGAGGGAGTTTATTTGCTAATCCCAGAAATGCAGCTGCTGGTTCGGTAAGGCAGCTTGACCCTCGAATCACCGCTCAAAGGCATTTAGATACTTTTATCTATAGAGCAACTTTTCCTTTGGAAAATAAATTCAATACCCATATGGAAGTTTTAAATTATCTAAAAAAAATTGGATTTAAAGTAAACCCTCATATTAAGCTCTGTCAGGATATAAAGGAAGCTATAAATTACTGCCAGAAATGGATTAAAAAAAAGGAAGGATTAGATTACGAGATTGACGGAATGGTAATCAAGGTTAATTCCTTGAGGACGAGAGAAGAATTGGGATCGACTACTCGAAGCCCTCGCTGGGCTATTGCTTATAAGTTTCCTGCCCAACAAACTACTACCAAAGTTCGAGATATTGTTGTGCAAGTAGGGAGGACTGGTGCCTTGACTCCGGTAGCTCTATTAGATCCAGTTAAGATATCTGGCTCAGTTGTGCAAAGAGCTACTCTTCATAATGAAGATGAAATTAGAAGAAAAGATATTTGCATTGGAGATATTGTCTTAATTCAAAAAGCCGGAGAAGTTATTCCGGAAGTAGTAAAAGTAATAAAAGAGAAGAGAACTGGCAAGGAGACGGAATTTGTTATGCCCACTCAATGTCCAGTATGTGGGGCAAAGGTATTTAGGCCGGAAGGCGAAGTGGTCTCTCGATGCAATAGTCTTACTTGCCCAGCCCAAATAAAGGAAAGAATAAGACATTTTGCCTCTCGAGATGCTATGGATATCGAGGGGTTAGGCCCAGCTATAATTGATCAATCAGTAGAGAAAGATCTAATTAAAAACATTTCGGATTTATATTTTTTAAAAAGAGATGACCTAATCTCTCTTAAGCGGATGGCGGATAAATCTGCAGATAATTTATTAGATGCTATTGAAAAGAGTAAGAAAAAATCTTTAGCCAACTTAATCTATGGTTTAGGGATACGTTATGTGGGAGTTCATACCTCAGAAGTTATTACCAGATACTATCCTAGTTTAGAAAAATTCAAAAAAGCAAGCTTAGAAGAATTAATTGAAATTAATGAAATTGGTCCCAAGATTGCAGAAAGTATAATTCTTTTCTTTAAAGAAAAGGAAAATTTAAATATTATTGAAAGGTTAAGAAGTGCTGGTTTGAATTTTAGTCAAGAAGAAGAAGAAAAGAGAGAAAAAGGGGAAGAGGTACAGATTTTAGCCGGAAAGCAATTTGTTTTAACCGGTACTTTAAAGGATTTTACTCGTGCTAAGGCTAAAGAAATAATCAGTGAATTGGGAGGTCGAGTTACTGGCAGCGTAAGTAAAAAAACAGATTATGTTGTTGCCGGGGAAGACCCGGGGTCAAAATACCAAAAAGCACAAGAATTAGGCGTAACTATAATCAATGAAGAAGAATTCAAAAAAATAGCAGGTATAGCGTAGAGCGTACAGCGTTTAGCGTATAGGATAAATCAATAAGCTAAAAACCATAATTATTATTTAAGAAATTAGGCGTCAGTAGTCAGTAGTCAGTAGTCAGTAGTCAGTAGTCAGTAGTCAGTAGTCAG
>CAZWFH010000255.1:0-2890 GCA_964632105.1 uncultured Atribacterota bacterium | reverse complement strand
AGAATCAAAGAAAAAGCACATTTTTATGTGTCTATATTAGCGGGAGCAGTCCAATGTTTATAATTGCCCTTTTTGTAATCGCAGAAATGTATCATATTTTTTGAGTAATATTCCTCATTCGTTTGATTGGACGCCAGAAAAAAAATGCTATGTCTATTTTGCTGTTTGCGATTCTTGCGAACAAGAGTCAATGCATCTATCTTTTGAAGAAATAGCCACCCATGACATTGGCGTTGTAAGCAGAAAATATCGATTTGATATCGCTAAAAGTGAAGAATTGGATAATAAATTTTTTTATTCCGTTCCAACCTCTTTCTTCTCGCTTGATAAACGAATCCCCAAAATCTTACGGGAATTAATTACTGAAGCTGAAGGTTGTCTTAAGAGTATTTTTCTAACTGGGGCTTCTGCTTGTGCAAGGAAAATCGTTTACGAATTAGCTATTTTACAAAAAGCAGAGGGTTCTAAGTATGACGAAAGAATTAAATCACTAAAAAAAATCAGAAGTGATATAGAAGAAGATTACTTTGATACATTACTTACTGTACAGCAAATTACAAGTGATAAAGTACACGAGCAATCTTACGACGGTTGGCAAGCGAAACATCTACGATTAATACTATCCACGTTAGTTGAATTATTGAATATAATATACGTTATTCCTGAGATTCGCAAAGAAAAAAGAAAATCTATTGTATCTCTTAAAAATGAAATTTTAGGAAAGAAATCAAATAAACAAAATTCATAACAACTCAATTTACCTGACTCAACCTGCCGTCTCCTACATCTCGTCAAATAGGTGATTTCGAGGGTTAGCCTATAAAAAAAGGGAAAAAGTTTTTAAAAGAACAGTCTTTTTATAATGTTTATATCTTTCAGAGAATAAGACTATATCCTTGAAATTTTTATACTTGTAAGAGTGACAGGGGACGGTTCTTTGACACATGGAAATAAAATAGGTATACACCCTATTTTCTTAGATAATTAATATTTTACTTTTAAATTAAATAAATAGGGAAGGTGACCCAGGTCAATAATTCGATAACTTTTAGCGGAAAACCTATAGGACCTGAGGAGTTTCTTATCCAGATGGTTGAGGTTTTAGGTATTATTATAGATAGACGTCCTAAAGGAAGACCTCGTGAAAGGGGAAATAAACCATAGGAAAAATAGGATATGTCACTATTAAAATTAAAAATTATGAATAATTAGGAGTTAAATATGTATATTAGATTTAAAATTCCAATAAAAATAAATATTATTAGTAAAACAAAAGACATCGAAACAAAGATAAATTTTCAGCATGATGAGTATAGTTGTGAAATGATTTTGGAGCATGATGAAGTTACTTCTTATTTACCAGGTAATAAAGAAAAGAAATTTTCTATTAAATGCCATTCTATGAATATAATTGTAAAAGATAATATAGAAGAAGTATTGACGAAGTTTATTGACGAAGATAGAAACAGAAAAATATTTAAGAAATTATGTTCGTTCGGAAATAGATGCATTCGTGCAATTAGGAATTTTGGAAATATTAGTAATATACATGAACTGAACATGGATTTCGAAGAAAGTCTCACAAAATATATACTTTCAGCTTTTCGAGTTGAGAAAAGCGAGGATAGATTAAATTGGGAACCACTAAGTGGTTTAGATAGGAATGAAGAGCTCATTCATAGCCTTGCTTTTATTAGAACTCACTCTTTTTACTATAGTATTGATTATTCAAAACTAAATATGGATGATAATTGGTTCGAAGTAAAAAGAGCAATAATTGAAGATTTAGAAATCCCACCTGAAAGAGAGTTTACTATTAATGCATTGGAACATATACATAAAAATAATATGAGATTAGCAGTTGTTGAAATGGTAATAGGTTTAGAAATTATATTGTCAAAATTTTTAAATAATTTTTTACAGAGTGAAGATATTTCACAAAGTAGGATTAAAATATTTTTAAAAAATGAAGTAGGTTTGACTTCAAAAGTTGTAGTACTATTAGATCCAATAATCAGAGAACGATTCAATTTTAAAAAGGACGATTTTGATAAAAATAAAATAATCGAACTCATTCATTGGAGAAATAGAATAATGCATGGCGACGGTAAACTTCCAACAAGTATTTCGAAAACAAAAATCATTGACAATATTCTTGGTGTATATCGTATGTGTCTTACTTTAGGTATTTTAAATAAGCAGTTAGAGATATTAATTTTAATAAAAGAAGTTTTAGATAAGCACAATGTTTCAAGACCAATTATATGGAAGGGAATTTCAAATCATGAGATATGGATAAGGTTTAATATTTCAAATATTGGTCTAAAATTGAATTCTTTTAATAATGAAATAACCTTGGCTTTAAAATTATATTCTCAAATCGATAGTCTTTTTAATATTAAAAAAGATCTGCATATTAGTTATGTCGTTGAGAATAAGACAAAAACCCCGATTGCAATTTACAAGGATGGAGCATTTATAAATTTAAATAAATAGGGATACATCCCATTTTCTTAGACAATTAATATTTTTGTTTTTTAAATTAAATAGATATGAAAGGTGTACCTAGTCAATAACTCGGTAATTTTTAGCGGAAAACCTATAGGATCTGAGGGGTTTCTTAACCGGATGGGAGGTTTTAGGTATTACTATAAATAGACGTCCTAAAGGAAGACCTCGTAAAATGAAAAGCTAAAGTATAGAAAAAATAGGATGTGTTGTCCTATTTTAATTAAAAAAATTGGGGGGAGATGAAAAGTGATATTGCAAGACCTGAACTTCCCATCTGAAAAATCAAGATAATTTTAAACTTTTTTATGCCACTTTCTTTAATTTTTTTCTAACAATATAATCTCTATCTTCAGTTAACATTTTATATATTACTCTAATT
>CAZWFH010000254.1:0-2898 GCA_964632105.1 uncultured Atribacterota bacterium | reverse complement strand
ATATTCAAGTTTTTTTTGCAGTGGTATTTTTGATTTATGGTCTTTCTTTAACCGGTTTTATATTAGAGCGGTTTAAAATTAAAAATTTTTTGAAGTGGGTTATATATATTCTGGTGTGCTTACAACCGTTTTTATCCCAAATTGTTGTCTGGGCAGCCATGTTAGATATATGGATAGATTTTAGAAGATTACTTGTTGCCAGAAAAGAATAGATTCGTATCTCGTATCTAGTATCTAGTATTTCGCAAAGAAGCCAGAAGCCAGAATTCAGTATTCAGAATTATTTTAGAATATAAGGTTATATTATCTTGTTAAGTTATTTTATATTCTTCTGACTCCTGACTACTGGCTCCTGAATTCTTAAATAATAATTATGGCTTTTTGCTTTTAGTTTTGCGTTTTTTAGTTTATTGATTTGGCCTATACGCTATACGCTGTACGCTATACTATATACTATCGACTAATCTAATTGGAGAATTGGTCAATCGGCGAATTGGCAAATTAATATAACTAAATTATCTTGCTAAAAACGACGGAAGAATTTATAATAAAAATAGTAGGGAGGCTTAAAAGATGAAAATAATTTTGAAACAAAATATTGAAAAAATTGGACAAGTAGGAGATGTAGTTGAAGTAAGCGATGGCTTTGCCCGTAATTTTTTAATTCCCCAAGGTAAAGCAATTTCTTTTACCGCAGGTAATTTTAAACAAATAGAATATTTAAAGAAACGAGAAGCAGAACAAAGAGAGGGAGAGTTGAAGGAAGTTAAGGAATTAGCAGAAAAAATTAATAATATCTCCCTGGAAATTAAAGTTAAAGCTGGGGAAGAAGGAAAGCTTTTCGGTTCTGTAACCAGCAAAGATATTGTGGAAGTTTTATTAAAGGAACACGGAATTGAATTAGATAAGAAGAAACTTAATTTAAAAGAATCCTTAAAAAAATTGGGTGTCCATACTGTACCAGTTAACTTATATAAAGATGTAACTCCTCAAATTAAAGTTAATTTAATTTCTGATTCCCCGTCTGAGCAGGAAACAGGGGAATAAAAAAATAATAGATTAGTATCTCGTATCTCGTGAATCGTCTCTCGTTAAGAAAATAGGAGTCAGAATCCAGAATCCAGAATCCAGAATCCAGAATCCAGAATAAAATACAGTGATAAGTGATGAGTAATATGTGACCAGTAAATAGTTATATATTCCAAATTGTAAGTTTTTCTCTTTTTGTCATTTAAATACGAACGTAATACGCAATACGAATTACTATTCACTAACGACTAATTATGAATTTTGAATTATAATTTTTTGTTTTTAGCTTTAAGCTTTTAGCCTATACGCTAACCATGTACTAACGACTAATAAATACGGAGAAAAGTAAATGGAATTAGGCAGGAATCCTCCACAAAATATTAGTGCAGAACAGGCTGCTTTAGGTTCAATGTTGCTTCAGGAAGATGCTGTTTTGCATGGTGTGGATATTTTAAGACCTGAAGATTTTTACAAAAAATCTCACCAGATTATCTTTAAGTGTATTCTTGAACTGTTTGAAAAGAGCAGAGGTGTTGATTTAGTTACTTTAACTGAGGAATTAAATAGGATAAATTTATTAGAAGATATTGGTGGAGTTACCTACCTAACTAATCTAATTAATAGTGTCCCTACTGCAGCAAATATTGAGTATTACATTAAAATTATTGAAGAAAAATCTATTTTACGTAATTTAATTATTAGTGCTACTAAAATTATTTCTATGGGTTACGAAGAAAAGGAAGATGCTAAAATTTTATTGGACAAAGCAGAGCATTTGATATTTGAAGTTTCAGAGAGAAATTTAGGGCAATCTTTCGTTCCTATCAAAGAGATACTTCAGGATAGTTTTGAGAAGATTGAAAGCCTATATCATAGAGGTGAATTTATTACCGGGGTTCCCAGTGGATTTGACGAATTTGATGATATTACTACCGGGTTTCAACCCTCCGAGCTTATTGTTATTGCTGGTAGACCCGGGATGGGTAAAACAGCTTTTTGTATGACTGTAGCCCAGTATATCGCGGTCTCTAAGAGTATACCGGTAGCCCTTTTTAGCTTGGAAATGTCAAAATCTCAATTGGTTCAAAGGATGCTTTGTTCAGAGGCTCGAGTTGATGCACATAATCTAAGAAAAGGGCGATTAGCCGAATCAGATTGGCCCACCCTTTCAATGGCAGCAGGTCGGTTATCTTCTGCTCCCATTTTTATTGATGATACAGCCGGGATTTCTTGTTTAGAAATTAAGGCTAAAGCCAGGAGATTAAAAGCTCAACACAATCTTGGTTTAGTAATAATAGATTATTTACAGCTTATTGCAAGTTCTGGCAGAGTAGAAAATAGGCAGCAGGAGATTTCAGAAATTTCTCGTTCTCTTAAAGGTTTGGCGAGAGAATTAAATGTTCCGGTAATAGCAGTTTCCCAATTATCCAGAGCAGTGGAACAAAGAGAAAGAAAAAGACCCCGTCTTTCTGATTTAAGGGAGAGCGGGGCAATTGAACAGGATGCTGATTTAGTTGTTTTTCTATACCGAGAGGAATATTATAAGCCAAAAACAGAAAGGAAGGGCATTGCTGAGGTAATTATTAGTAAGCAGAGAAATGGTCCTACAGGTCAAATAGATTTAGCTTTCGTAAAAGAATATGCGAAGTTTGAAAATTTAGCTCGAATTCCCGAAGAGGATAATGAGTATTAAGTGGTGACAAAATAATAATTTGTTATACTAACGACTATTCACTATTCACTAAAGACTAATTTATAATTGACAGGTAGTAAAAAATATAGTAACATTTAGAAGCAAAAATTTTTAATTTTAAATATTTTTAGGGCCGTTAGCTCAGTTGGCAGAGCATCTGACTCTTAATCAGAGGG
>CAZWFH010000253.1:0-2920 GCA_964632105.1 uncultured Atribacterota bacterium | reverse complement strand
TTAAATAATAAATATCTAATAAGCTGACATTACTAACTTTCTTTTATACGGTTAAAATAAGCCACGTAAAATGAAAATTAAATTATATCTACCGGACTTTTTACTCTTGTTTCCCTCTTATTCATCCAATCATCTGCGTAGACACGGGGGATTGGACGGACTCTCTAACCTTTTATATAAAGTGAGAAAAAGTTATTGAATTATTGCTCTAGTACACACGTCCCATATGGTAAGCTGTCTTTAGCTGTAAAGAGAATACTCTGTTATGTAAAGTTGCAACTATCTTGAATTATGTTTTTTTATTAAATAATAACACATACTTAAACCTAAAGTGCGTGAAAATCTTGTAAATTCTTCTTCTAATAAATCTATTGGTCGATGCATTTCGCTTAGTAAAGAATAAACACCAATTAAAGCCTGTTTTTCATTCTTATCAATAAAATCTTTTGAACACAAATATGAAATAGTACTTCTCCATTTTGTTACATATTTTTCTTCATTATTATTTTCTTGTATTTTATAAGCAATTGATTTACCTAAAGTCTCTAATGAAGTACGAATATTTGCTAGACAACCATTATAATCTGGTGGGTTTTTTCTATAAGCATCGGTTGAACTATCAATAAGTTTAATTACTTTTCCAACTTCATTAACCCTGACTTTGATAATTCTTTTTTCAAATCGTCTTCTGTATTCATTAATTTTCCAATATCAGGTTCAACCTTTAATAATCCATTACTATTTATTTTATACCCGTCTAACATAAGACATTTTCTTAAATCTTCCCATCTCTGATCAAATGAATATCTTGGACTTACACTATTTCTACAAGTTTCTTTAGTATTAATTAATTCAATTATAATTTCTAAAATATTTTCTTCCTTAAAATCTAGAATTATTTCCTTTACAGTATCATAGAAATGCTCAGTTGCATTATGATAATCGCTCAATAAGTATATATTCTCTCCATACTTTTGAATTAGAGCTTTAATTTGATGAAAAGTAAACTGTGTAATTAATTGGTACAATGATATTTTTGTTCTATTTGTAAGCAAAATTATCCCCCCCGAATTGCAATTTCACATAAAAATAACCGACTTACTTCGTTAATTAAAATAGGGATAACACATCCTATTTTTTCTATGGTAAGCTTTCCCTTTTACCAGGTCTTCCTTTAGGACGTCTATTTATAATAATAACAAAAGCATTAACCATCCGGTTAATAAACTCCTTAGGTCCTATAGGTTTTTTTCTAAAAGTTACAGGATTATTGACTTGGTTCAACCATTCCCTGTCGCATTCAGAAGAAAATGGGACCCTATTTGTTTAATAAACTCCTTTTAAGATAGTTCTACAATTCACATTTATTTACCCTGTTTGTTATATTTAGGCTGTATCCTGCTTATAATCTTGGTTTCCTTTTTCTGAGCCTCAGATATGCTATTCATTTGTTCAACCTGTATTTTTGTACCTGGAATGTTGCCTAAATGTTCTTTAATCCGATCCTGTACCCTCCCTCTTTGAGCTATACCGGTATAATTATTTCTACCGCCTTTAGTTATTATTTTATAAACCACAGGCTTATTATTAGGTAGTTTTTCAATCCCAGTTTTGTTAAACTTTACTTTTTTAGTTCTCATAAGATACCTCCTATGTACATTTTTTACTTTCGAACGAGGAACTAATGGGCGTGATTTTTAATATGCTCCTCTTCAGTAATTGGTTGGCGTCATGACTTAATATTATTTTGCGACATAGAAAGATTTGGGGCATAAACTTTTAGCTAATTTTTCTCCATCGCCCGTAAAAGGCGTATACCAACCAATCGATTGTACTTCAATATTAAAATGTAAAGCTACTACTTGAACAAGTTTTGATCCTAATCCCATTTTCCTATATTTTCGGTGTATCCAGACTAAACCAATCGACCAAATAGCTTCACCTTTCGGAAGTTTTTTACCTCCTGCATTCTCATACTCTTGCCAGGTAAACTTTTGGACATGGGCTCTTTTTTCAAGTTTTAGTAATCCAATAATTCGAATTTTTCTACTCAAAAGAAAAAGATGAACATTTCGTTTATCTAAATCCTCTTTAGAATGATACGGGGCAAAATCGAATGGTGTATCTCTATGGGCTAAAAGTCCGGCTTCTTCTGCACGTATTTTTTGTGCAATAGGTGAAAAATAATTCACGACTGTTATTCGAAAGTCGTCTTTCTCCCAGTATATTTTATCGCTTTTGATCATTCGCGCATAGACACCATTTACAACTTTGTCGTGATATATTCTATGTGCCCTTACATCTTCAGGATACTCTGGGACATACATCATTCCACATTTAGGACATTTCATAATAAACCTCTCAAGCAATTTAAACATGGGTATATCCTTTCTTTTGTGTTTTAGTTTTCCATTTTACGAGGTTTTCCTTCAAATTGTCTATCTATAATAATACCTAAAACTTTAACCATCTGGTTAAGAAACTTTTCAGATCCTATAGATTTTTCGCTAAAAGTTACCGAATTATTCACTTGGCACACCTTCCCTATTTTATTAAGGAGCGTAAATCTTCCAGGAACTACCAACTTTCTGCAAATAATAATATCCTGATGCGCTCTCACTTTCAGAATAATAATCTGCGGTTATAATAATGCTTCCGCTAAGATAGGCACTGGCATAATTACCGTTTATAGATACGTTGGAAATATTTACAAAACAGGTTAGAGTTACAATAGTGGCATATTGATATAAGGTGTTAACTGCGTCTTCGAGAACACAGGTGGCATAATATCTATCAGATCCATAGACACAACAATTTTTAGCCTTGCTCCAGTTTTGGTCGTTTATGGCTAAAAAGTAATCCTGTATAACACTTTTTACTTTTGCCTCATCAGTTGCCGGGGTTACTACTCCCCCGGTAC